>CAYZLP010000275.1:0-6680 GCA_964478635.1 uncultured Caldilineaceae bacterium | reverse complement strand
CATGCGATAGTCAGAATAGAAGTTATTGGAACAAACACCATCTTTTCAGTTTTGCTTTGTGAAGCCAGATTGCTGAACGTATTGAGCAACATAAATGCAGTTACAATCCATGCCAATACCTCGATCCAAACCGGAATACTCTCTGCTCCCGTCAAACCTGCTCGATACCGGATGACGTAAGCGAACAAACCCAAGATGATTGCAGAGACTATGCTTGCAATTCGCAGACCAGGCGTCAAGACTTCCTGCCTTCCGCCCCAGGCCATGGTAATAGGAAGAACACCGGCTGCCAGCAAGAGTTGAATGACAATAATGATCCCAAACAGGATCGTAGCGATATTCGCTGAGGCCGTAACGAATGAAGCATTTTGAATTATAGACATTGTTGTCCGCTTTCTGGTTGCTTAACTTTTTCGGAATCCGAGTTCAACCGACCACGTTAGGCCGGGTGTTCAGCCCGCCAGTGACGGGCGATCTCCTCCCGCCGGCAGACCCAGACGGGCTCATGCTCCTGTACATAGTCGAGGAAGCGCGCCAGGGCCCTGGCCCGGGCTGGGTGGCCGCTGATCCGCCCATGCAGGCCGATGCTCATCATTTTCGGTTGACGCGCGCCTTCGTTCCAGAGCTGGTCGAATGCGTCCTTCAATAGCCTGTAGAAATCCTCGCCGGAGGCAAAGCCGTTGGGCAGCAAATAGCGGGCGTCATTGTTGACCAGCGTGTACGGGATGACCAGCTGCGGGGGCGTTCCCGGGAGCCAGTAGGGCAGGTCGTCGTTGTAATAATCGGAGAGGTAGAGAAATCCGCCCGTCTCCCGCAGCAGGCGGCGGGTGTTGGGACCGATCCGCCCCGTATACCAGCCCACGGGCCGCGCCCCGCACACGCGCTCGATGACGTCGCACGTAAGCTGGATGTGGCGGCGCTCTTCGTCTTCCGGGACGGTGCGGTAGTCGATCCAGCGATAGCCGTGGCCTGCGATTTCGTGGCCGGCTGCCCCGAGCGCGCGCCCGATCGCCGGGTTACGCTCCAGCGCCAGGCCCACGGCAAAGGCTGTCAGCGGCAGGTTGCGTTCGTCAAAGAGCTGCAAGACGCGCCAGACGCCGGCCCGGGATCCATACTCGTACATGCCTTCAACGCTCAAATCCCGCGCGCCCACGCGCGGCGGGCGCCCCGGCAGTTCGTGCAGATAGCTCTCGGACTCCCCATCCCCGTCGAGGATCGAGCGTTCCGCGCCTTCCTCGATATTGAGCACGAACTGCACGGCGACGCGTGCGCCGCCTGGCCAGTGCGGGTGGGGCGGCCGGCCGCCGTAGCCGACGAGATCCCGATCCGCCATCAGCCCAACTCGAAGGTGGTGACGCCGAAGATGCGTTCGTGGGCGAGATCGGGCGCCGCCCCCAGGTACATGCGTGCGCAGCCGAAGACTTCCGTCATGCCGTGGCGGCGCACCAGCTCCATGGCCGCGGGGTTGTTTTCCGGCGCGTCCAGAAAAAGGGGGTTGCCTGCCGCAAAGGGGGCCAAGTGCGTGTACAGGCTTTCGGCCACGGCCGCGTCATCGGCAAAGAGGGGACCGATCTTGCACCCCTCGCCGCAGCGGCGGATGACGCCGTAGCCGCGCAGCGCGCCATCCCGCCAATACCCCAGGGCGAGCGCGTCGGGCTGCGCGATCCAGTGCTGTAGAAATGTCGGTCGTAAGGCAGGAAAGCAGGTGCGGTCGTAGGCGAGCAATTGGTCAAAGGGCACGGTCGTCAGGGAGATGATGGCCGGATCAGCTTGCGGCGGCGTCTCCGGCCGCGCGGGAATCTCGGCCCGAAAGCGCATGTTGCGGTGGGAGAAGACAAAGCCGCCTTTGGCATAGTAATCCTGCATGGCAAAGACGCCGTCCAGGCCGATGCCTGCACCCGGACGGAGGCGATTCAGAAGCCGGTCGCGGCGGGCGTGCCAGAGCGCATTGCCCAGGCCTTGGCCCCGATACTCGGGCCGCACGATGAAGAAGCCCATGAAACCGAAGTCGCCGCCGTATGACGTAATGGCCCCGCCGCCGATCAACGCGCCATCCAGGTCCGCGGCGATAAAGGCGTCCGGGTCCGTGGCCCAGAACATGTCTGCGTCATGCAGGCCGGGGTTCCAGCCTTCGCCGGCCGCCCAGGCGACCAGTTCGTCCACCTCGGCGCGGGTCATGTTGCGGATCTCGAGTTCAGCCGGCACGGTGCGCTCCTTCCTCACAGTCTTTGCAACAGCGTTCGAGCATCAAGCCCGCGATAGTGTACCCCCAAAGGCTATGGCCAACAAGCGAGGATTTTCACCGGCGGCCTATCTCGCTTGGAACCAAAAGGACCGCGGATTGGGCAGATTGGGGCGGATCTCGGAGGCCGCCGGATCCGGCCTGTTCCGCGGTCGATTTTCGGCTTCAGGCGAGGAGGCCGAGCCGCCGGGCCCGGGCCACGGCCTCAGTGCGGTTGGCCACATCCAGCTTGCGATAGATATTGGCCGTGTGGGCCTTGACCGTGCCGGGCGCCACGATGAGTTCCCGGGCGATCGCTTTGTTGGTCTTGCCCAGGGCGATGAGCTGCAGGACTTCCAGTTCACGTTCACTTAAGGGCTCGAACAGGATTTCTTCCAAACGTTCGACAGCTCGGGTTTCCGGCGGGGCTGTTGGGTGCGCAACCTTCGCGCTCTGGGCTTCGGCATCGAAGTGGAGGAGCAAACGACCCGCATAATCCCGCAGCGCGCCAGCCTCGGCGTGGTCCGCCCACTGCCCAAGCAGCATTTGCAGGGGCGGGCCTTCATCCAGGAATACGCGTATAAAGCCCTCGGGTTCGGCCTGGGCGATGGCCTGGGCCAGGTCGGCCGCCGCGGCTTCTGAATCGCCCTGGCCTGCCCATGCGAGGCTGCGGAGGATGCGCAATTCCAGGGCCGCCCCGCGCCACCCACGCGCCTCTGTTGCATCAAGGGCGTGCGTTAGCTCTGCCACGGCTTCGGCAGGCTCACAGCGTCCAAGTTGCACTCTGGCTGCCGCCAGAGCCACCAACTCCATAGTCAGCCCACGGTCCTGGCCGGCTAGGTGACGGGCTTCTTGGACGCATTGCGCCGCCTCGCTTACGCGCCCCTGGCGGACCAGGAGCCGGGCCTTCAGGGCGAGCATCTCGGCCTTGCCCAGGGGTGAAGATCTCGCGCCCGCGGCCGCTTCCGCCTCCTGGACCGCCGCCAGCGCACCGTCGAGATCATGGCGCGCCAGCCTTATGCGGGAGAGGGTGGGCGCGGCGTTTTTTGTTGCATCGAGGCGCCCGCTCCACTTGCCGAGTTCAAGCCCCTCTGCCAGGTGCACCTCGGCCACCGCCAATTCGTTCTGCTCGACCAGAACTTCACTCATGGCTACATGGACGATGCCGGCCGCGGGCTGGCGCTCCATGCCCAGGGTTTGCAGCGTATCGAGGGCATTTCTGCACGCGGTTTTCGCCGCCTGCAGCCGTCCCATGAACCGCAGGATGCCGGCCAGCCTGTAGGTTGCGGCGATGCCCACGGCGTTGGCGCACAGGCCACTCAGGCGAATCGTCTCTGCATAGGCCTCCAGCGCGTGGTCGAGTTCGCCGGCCCCGTCATAAGCGGAGGCCAGGGCCGCAACGATCAGCATGCGCTGCTGCGCATCCTCCCGGGGCGGCAGGTCGGGCGGCATGAGGCGGAGGGCCCGGGCTGCGTATGCAGCCGCCTCTTCAAAGGCGCCTTGGGAACGGGCGACCAGGGAACGCAGGGTCGCGATCTCGGCCGGTAGATCGGCTTGCGGCAGCGTGGCCTCGGCCGCGCTGGTCTCAAGCAGAGCGCGCTCGGCATTCGCCAGGTGTGATTCGAGTTCGCCGGTCTGGCCTGTGAGCCAAAGCACCCGGCAACAGGCAACGCTGAGCCGCGCGCGCTGCGCCACGATCTCCCCGGGCAGGGCTTGCAGCCAGGACCAGACGGTGTCGATCGCGCCGGCGCTGGTCGCCTCCCCCCAGTAACGTTCCACCAGATCGGCGGCGCGTGGAAAGTCTCGGGCGGCAAAGGCATAGTCGATCGCTTCGGCAAGCTGGCCTTCCTTCTCACACCATGCGGCGGCGCGTAAGAGGCGTTGCGCGACCCGATCCGGGCCGCTTTGCCGGAAGCGCGCCTGGAGCAGATCGGCAAAGAGCTGGTGGTAGCGATACCAGCGCCCCTCGTCGTCCAGGGGTACGACAAAGAGGTTCTCGCGCGCCAATCGCTCAAGCATCTCCCGGCCGCCGGCAACGCCGGTCACCGCGTCGGCCAGTGAACCCGTGATGCGGGTGAGGATCGAGGTTTCCAGCAGAAAGGCCTGAACTCCCTCCGGCTCACGTGCAAGCACTTCCTCCAGCAGATAATCCATGACGAAGCGCTGGGTTCCGGCGAAGTCCCGGATGAGGCGCTCGACACGGTCCGCGTCGCCGCCGCGCAGCGAGAGCGCCGCCATCTGCAGCCCGGCCGCCCACCCTTCCGTGCGCGCCGCCAGGACGGCGACGGCGTCCGCGCCCAGTTCCAGCCCCATGACGTCGTTCAGGAAGCGGGAGGCCTCGGCGGCATCAAAGCGCAGGTCCGCGGTGCGGAGTTCAACCATCTGGCCCCGTGCGCGCAGGCGGGCCAGGGGCAAGGGGGGATCGGAGCGGGAGGCAATCAGCAGGTGAAAGGATGGGGGGCAATGGTCGAGCAGAAACGTGACCTGGTCATGGACGGCCGGGCTGTCGATGAACTGATAATCATCCAGCGCCAGCACCAGATCCCCGGCTGCCGCATCCAGATCATTGACGAGGCTGGTGAGCGCCGCTTCCGATGAGCCTGCCTGCATCTCTCCGGCAAGGTAGGCGGCCTCCCTGCCGATCCGGTCATCGACCCCCTGCAGGGCGGCGATCAGATGGCTGAGGAAACGCGTTCCCTGGTTGTCATGTTTGTCGAGAGAGAGCCAGGCGACGGGTTTGCCGCAGCTGGCGACGGAGGACGCTACGACCGTGGTCTTGCCAAACCCGGCCGGGGCCGTGATCAGCGTCAGGGGACCACGCAGGCCCCGCTCGATCTGTTCCTGCAGACGGGGCCGGGGGACCAGTTCTGGCCGGATATAGGGCAGGCGCAGTTTGGTGCGGATGAGCAGGGTTGTGTTGTTCATGCCGTTGCATTGCCGGCCAGCCAGGCTGACGGCGATTGGCCCGTCCAGCGACGAAAGGCGCGGTTGAAAGAACTCTGTTCATTATAACCCAGCGCGTAGGCGATGTTGGCCATGTCCCGGTCGCCGCGCTGCAGCATCAGCACGGCTTGCTCCTGGCGGTAGAGATCCAGCAGATCCTGGAAGGTGAGATTCTCGACCGACAGACGGCGCTGCAAGGTGCGCTTGGAGAGACCCAACTCGGCTGCGATGTCGTCGGCGGAAAAGGCGCCGCGCTGCAACGCATCCGGCAGGTGTGTGCGGATGGCGTATACCAGCGGCGCGTCCATCATCTGCTTCATCTCCACCTGCTCGGCAACCGTGCGCAGGGTCTGCTGGAGCAGTGGATCGGCCTGCGCGTTGGGCTGCTCCCAGATACCCGGCGCCAGACGAATGCCGCTGCGCGCCTGCCCGAACCGCACGGGCACACCCCAGAGTTCGGCAAAGCGGGCTGCGCTACCGCCGGCTGTCTGGGCCAGATGCACCTCCTCAATGGCAAAGGGCGGCATCTGGATACGAAAGCGTTGGACGAGCAAAGCCAGCGTCCACTGCTCCGAGATGAAGCGGGAAGGTTCCGGCGGATCGTTGTCGACCCAGACCCAATCGCCCCGGTCGTGGGTGAAGTCGAGCGAGAGATTGGTGGCGACCAACCACAGGAAGAGGTTGAGGATGTGCAGCCCCTCGCCGACGGTCGTGGCAGACGTCACCAGATGATCCAACAGGCCGAATTCATTGAACGGAAGCCCAAACCCCGCCTGTGTCGGCAACGTAGGATCCGGACGTTGGGTGAAGGCCGCCGCCCACAGGCGGCCGAACAGATCGTTGGGTGCAGACGCAAAGGGATTCTCCAGATCGGCCTGCTTCAGGTCGATGGCGGCCAGAAGGGCGGCCCGGTCCAGACCAATCGCCTCCAGGCCGGAGAGCGCCGCTTTGATGGAAACTGCCGGAATCATCAGTTGCATGGATGCATTGTAGCCATTGGCGTGAAATGACAAAAGTTTGGCATGAAGCGGCAAGACCCTGAGCGGCCCAGGCGCTATGCTGTCACCAGTCAACGAATTGAACCAAAAACGGAGGCAGACATGAGCGACAACAAGAGCAAGACCATCCTCGTTACGGGGGCATCATCCGGCCTGGGCCGTCAAATTGCCACGACCCTGGCCGGTCAAGGCTACACCGTCTACGGCACCAGCCGGAGCCCGCGGCCCGATGCCCAAGGCGTACGCATGCGCGTGCTGGACATCACCGAACCGGAATCCATCGAGCGGTGTGTTGCGGATATCATCGCGGAGGTCGGCAAGATCGATGTGCTGATCAACAATGCGGGTGAAGTGCTGGGCGGCATGTTGGAAGAAACCGATCTGGCCACGGTGGAGGCCCATTTTCAGACCAACTTTTTCGGCGCGGTGCGCATGACTCATGCCGTGCTGGCCCATATGCGCCCCCGCCGGGCGGGGCAGATCATCTTTGTCAGTTCGCTGGCGGGGCTGGTGGCCAC
>CAYZLP010000274.1:0-6688 GCA_964478635.1 uncultured Caldilineaceae bacterium | reverse complement strand
CGGGGCCATTGGGGTCATTGGCATCCTGGCCGTTGGTGTATTTGATGATGTCGATCAGCGGTCCTTCATCCGGCACGGTGTTCTCCAGGACGGTGATGAACCCCACGAAGCCAATACTGGCCGCCCGGTTGACGTTGTTCTCTCCCTCAGGCGGTATACCGGGTCGGTTCGCCCGCGTGGCCGATTCAACCTGTACACAGACCCAGTCATCGCCCGGATTGACGGCAATATTGAAGCGCTGGTATTCGTCCCACTCGTCGCCGTTGCGGTCGGCAAAGGGCGGACCGTCATCCGGTTCCGGGAAGACCGAGTCATCGGCAAACGGACCGTCAAGCTGGGTGCCGCCGACGCCGTCGATACCCACAATCTTGGGCGGCAGGTGGATCAAGCCGGCACTCTGGTTCCAGGTGCCGCCTTCAGCAGCCCGGTCCAGATAGTCCTCGCTGCCCGCACGGCCCCAGAGGGCATTCGGGCGGGTTTCGTTTTCCACGCCACCCACGATAACGCTGTAGTTGGCCCGCCGTTCTTGCGTAGAGGGCGGGAAAGCCAGACATTGTACGTCGCTGTCGGGACCGATGAGATCGCGCCAGTTGGCAAACAAGCCATCATTGCCCAGTTTGACAAAGATATCCCGCGTTCGGTCCAGCGTCGGATCCTGGTAGACGATGATCAGGGAGTAGCCCCAGTTTTCGGCGACGCTGCTCCCATTGTTGCGCTGGTGGACGATGTTCATATCGGAGACCGTATAGGTGTGGTCACCCGTCACCACGATGTTCGTGTCGGTTACGTCGGCAGCGTAGACGGTCAACTCCTCACCACAGCATCCCCAGGTCCGCTGACCGCCGAACGTATCCCGGTTCCACGTGAAATCGGGCGTGATGCGCGTGGCCGCTTCGGCATTGCGACGCAGAAGCACACCGTCGCCATCGCGACCCAAGCCGGCCCAGACGAGATAGGCCTTGACGATGCCGGGGCCATTCAGCGCCGGTACGTCGAGGGTGCCTTCTGTCCGACCAAGCATGCCTACGCCATCCTGAAAAATGCGATATTTCACATCCGTGGCGGAATAGATCAAATCAAATGGCTGGTTGGGCGGATCGGCGGTCAATGCAGCCGGACTGGCCACCAGTATAAGGACCCCTGCCAGACACAGAAGGGCGATGCCCATGAGCGCCTGCCTACTCGTCTTTTTCATACCTTTTCCTCCATGGTTTCCGGATCGATGCGATGTTGGCTGTGATGGACTCTACAAGAAAACGATCAACGATATCTTCAGAGATTGAAGTATCGTACCAGCACCATACGCGCTTGGCAAGCGGGATTTTTGGGATCGGCAGGTGTCGTGGACCGGTATCCATCCACAAGAATGAGAGTGCGCTGTTTGGAAGCGGATGCGATCTCAATCCGGGATTCGGCCACGACCAATTCATTGACCAAGATAGTCGTGGCCGAATCCCGGATTGCCCGCTGTTCGTTCCCTATTCCGTCACAACAAACGCCTCCCCGGCGCTGCGCCCCCAGACTTCTGGGAAGTACATCTGCTCGGCGTAGACGGGGAGAACCCGATACTCGCCGGACAGACCCGCACGCACCTGGAAAGTGTACTGATAGGTGCCGGCGGGCAAGTACGTCGCAAAGAGCGCGACCTTGTCGTCCCGCAGGTCAGTGGCAGTGGGGATCCAGTTGCGCCAGGGCGACATTTCGTCCTCAACGGGTTGAATCTCCGGACCTTGGCTCATGGCGCTTTCTGTGGCGAGACTGGTGTCGATAGGCTCCGTCCCCGCGGGGATGGGCACTTCGACCAGCAGATGGTAGAGATCCTGGGGTGCGACAATGGTCGTGGTGACGCTGATGACGTCGCCCACTGCGGCCCGGCTGATGGTTTCGCCTTCGGGCGTGGCAAAACGGCGCTCCACCGCGATGCCCCGGCTGCGTGCATCCACGGCCAGCGCGTCCAGATAGTAGCGCAGCCCCGTTGTGTAGTACATGCGCCCGTCTGCGCTGCTCCGCTCGAAACGCAGGGTGTTGATTTCGCCGCGCAGGAGTTCCGCCACCGCCGTACGCAGCTCCGTGCGTTCGTTCACGGTCTCGGGCGTCACCTGGCCGCTGCCCAGCGCCCCATCGTTGAGGTCGACGGTCCATTCGTAGTCGGCTTCGAGTTCACCGGTCAGGGCCAGCCAATCGGTCAGTGCGATGATGCTCCACGCATTTTCCTGGGTGGTAGACCAGCGGCTCGCTTCCCGGGCGCTCATCAACCAGCGCACCACGTTGGCCAGGAGCGGTTGCTCCGGATCGAGGCGCACGAAGGCTTCCAGAATGATGGCCGTACTGCGCAGGTCCGTGTTGAGCGTCTGGAAGTCGACGCCGTCTTCATGCCACGATGCGCCCGTGGCGCTGGCCTGGGCTGCCCCGAAGAGATCGTCCAACAGGGTCTCTACCCGGGGATCCTGCGCTTGCTCGAGATTCATATCGGCCAGGGCCATGGCCAGGTAGGCCTTGCCGTAGTGACCCAGCCGTTCCCGGACGTCGTAGAGCGTGCTGGCTCGGCCCGGGTCGCCCTGGCCCAGTTCAGCCAGGACAAAATGCATGAAGGCCATCTCGTTCAGTTCCCAGTTGCTGACGTCCTCGGGCGCTTGGAACTGGCGTTCCAGGTAGTCGACGGCCCGGTCGATGCTGCCCTGGGGTACGGTGTAGCCCATGTCGGCAGCCGCGCCCAACCCCCAGAGCACGTAGGCGCTGATGTAGGGAGAAGATTCCTCCCGGGGCCAGTATCCCCAGCCGCCGTCGGGATTCTGGCGGTTGACCAATTTCTGGACGCCCACGCCGAGTTGGAAGGCCAGCTTGTCGGCCAGTTCCGGATCCTCCAGCTCCAGCGCCCGCATGGCCCGCATGGTAAAGAGATTGGGCAGGAAGCGGCTGACCACCTGTTCGTTGCACTCATAAGGATAGTGCTCCAGATAGTCAAGCCCTTCGATCATGCCCGCAGCCAGGCTCGGCTCCACCATGACTACCAGCTCGCCTTCGTCCGTTGCCTCATCGGGGACGAGGATGGCCTCCGTTCGACCTTCCGGCGGAACTTCGCCCGACGTTGCCGCCGTCTCTGGCGTGCTGTAGCGGTTTACGGGCAGGGTGAGGCGTACGGCGTCGGATGGAGCGCCGGATGCGGCTTCCTGATCGGCAGTCTCTGTGCCGGCGACAAAGGTCAATTCGACAGCATCTACATCATTGGCGACCGTAATGGGCAGGTCGAAGCGCGCCTGCTCCCCAGGATCGAGATCGGTCGTAAATTCTGTCTCGCCCTCCACGGTCGCACCACTCACTCCAATTTCCAACCTCAAATCTTCAATCACTTCGTCCGTCGTGTTGATCACCACCGCGCCAATCTTCGCCCGATCTCCCGCCGTGAAGAAGCGGGGCACGGCCGGGCGGATCTGGAGCTCCTTGGTTGCGGTCAGTTCGTGGACGGCGTCGCCCACGAGCGTTTCATCGGTCACCGCGCGGACGACCAATACCCAGGTGGTCAGGTTGTCGGGCAACGTCAAGCTGAAGCTCGCCCGGCCGTCCTCGTCCGTGAGCAGCGTTGCGTCCCAGTAGGCTACGTCCTGGAAGTCCTCACGTACTTCCAGCATGTTCATCCCCCCGTCGCCTCCGCCTCCGCCCTTGGGGCCTTCGGCCAGCTGCTGGCTCAAGCGATCTTCGTTGATGACCAGCAATGCGCCCGTGCGCACGCCCAGGGGCCGCTTCGCATAAAAAATATCGAGCAGAGTGCGTTCATCCCGTCCGCCGCTGAGAGCGAAGATCGCCTTGTCTACCAGCGCCACTGACATTTCCGCATCAGCCACAGGTGTGCCCGTCACATCGGCCACATCGATCGTATAGGTCACCAACGCTCCCGGCGCGACCGTATCCACGCTTGTCGAAGCCCCGCCGGCTGAGCCTGTCGAAGCCCCGTCCTCAGCCTTAACCTCAACGGTCAACGCCTTCTCCCCCACATCCACCGGCAACTCCACCAAACCGACCCCCATGGATGCAAACGGATTGGTCTCGTCCACGCCCTTTATGAGCATCACGCCGACAAAGAGATTGGGGATTGCATCTGTGGAGATGGGAATCTCCAGCGTTGCACTATTGCTCTCCAGTGTGATCACCCGGGCGTCAATGACGCCGCCCCGCTCGGTAGTAACCAGGGCTTGAACCGGGCCCTCGAAGGGACTGGGTACTAGTATGTTGGCCGTATCGCCTGGCGCATATTGCTGCTTGTCGGCCACAAGCTCAATGCGGTCATTGTTGTCTCGGCGCCAGGGCACGAAGGCTCCGTCGCTGCTGCTGGCATAGAGGAAGCCGGCGCTGGCGCTCCCATTGCCTTGCTCATCGACCCCGGTGGCCACAATCTGATACTGGCCCGCCTTTTCGGGCGTGAACTCCATGGCCGCCGCGCCGTCCCGATCCGTCGTCACCGTCGTGCTGTAAACCGGCGTGCGCTCCACGCTGGTCTTCCAGATGTACTCACCGTTCTCCAGTGCATAGACGCTATTCCAGACGAATTCATAGACCGTCACTTCCAGCGCTGCCCCCGGATAGGCCGCGCTGTGGGGCGCGTTCAAGGCTTCCAGCGTGATGAAGTCGACGGTAGCAGCCTCACCCACAGGCACGACATAGCTTTCCGGACTGATGCCGATGTAGAACTCGCTCTGATGAATCGGCACCTCTACCCGGTTGGAAACGAACTGGTCGGTGGCGCTCTGGACCGTCACGTCGAAGAGCCAGTTCTGGCTGCCCAGGCCATCGCTCAATTCGGCCGGCACTTCGATGACAAAGCGACCACTGTTGTCGGTAGCGCCTTCGCCCTCCATGAGCAGACCGCCGAAGCCGCTGCTCCGGTAGGGATCGTAGTCATCCACCGCCGGATCGTAAGGTTCAAAACTGTAGTAGCGGCCATCCGGTGCATCCAGCCATTCGTAGCGGTAGGGCGTGGTGATGATGCGCCAGGTGGCCGGTGCGTCGGCCAGCGGACCGCCGCTGAAGTAGGCCGCGTCAACGGTTATCCGGACGGTCTCGCCCTGAACGTATTCGTCTTTTTCGGGCGCGAAAGTGATCTCGAACTCGGGCTTGCGATAGGCTGCGACCTGGAAGTCAACGCCCGCATAGACCGGGTTGGGCGCGCCGGTTTGAATGAGCGCCTCCATGAAATAGAAGCCGGTCGGCGCTTCGTCTGCCAGCTCGATAAAGCCGTTGACTGTCCCATGTTCGTTGGGTACGACCGTCTGCTTCAGGATCTCCTCGCCCCGGGCATCGCGCACGGTGACATCGATCGTAACGTCGTCGCCCGGCAGGCGATAGCCTGCGTCGGTCACTTCCCGTAGAATCCCCTTCCAGTTGACGGTATCGCCCGGCCGGTAGATGGGCCGATCCGTGTAGAAGAAGCTTTGGATGCTCTGTTCGCCGTAACCGCTGGGGACGCCGAAATCCCAGGGCGCAATGCCCTGCGTCCATTCGGTGGAGGCGACCGCGAAGACTGCGTCACCCGGCGCGCCGCTTACGGCCAGGACCGGTTCCCAGGTATTTTCGCTGGGCACGGGCGCAGTCGCCACGAAGAGACCGTCGGCATCGGTCGCGCCCTCGGCCAGCACGCCCGTGCCGTGGCGGAACTGAATGGGCGCGCCCGCCACAGACTCGCCTGTGGCCAGGTCGGTCAGCCAGGCCAGGCTGTCGCCGATCTGACTCTGCTTGATAGCCAGATTGTAATTGCTGATGATAATGACATAGCTGTCTCGTTTGGGCAGCGGCATCCCGGAGTTCGGATCGACCTCGGCGGCAGCCGGCGGGCGCTCGATCTGAAGCAGGTAGGCGCCGGGCGGCAGATCGTTCCCGTCCTCATCCTGGAGCGCCAGCAGCTCTACGCCCAGTTCGTTCGCCGCCGCCTGGGCTGGATAACTGCGCGCCCAAACGCGGTTGGCTTCCTCGTCGGGGATGGTGTAGTCCCGGAATATCTCCCACTGATTGGGGCCGGCCAGCCGGTAGAGTTCCGCCAGGGGCAGGCGGTAGAGCGCAGCGTCAACCGTCTCCACGTTGCGATAATAGGCTGCGACGACAGTGGTCGTGAAGGCCGTGAAATGGGTGAAATTTTCCAGGTCCGTCTGAATGGCCGGCGGGAAATCGCCCGTGGTGAATTGGAAGGTATAATCCTCGCCCAGAGTATTGCCGTAATTGTCGCCAGTCTCTCCGCCGATCGTTACCGTGTAGGTCGTCTGCGGCGCCATGGGCCAGAGAATCTGGATATCGGCCCCGTCATACTCCGTGTAATAGCTGATAACGTTGGTATTGGTCGGCACCGGCGTCACATCGACGTACTGGAGCGCCAGCGTCGGGCTCAGCGGCGCCGTGAAGTGTACCTGAACTGTTGTGTCGACGGGCACGCCCGTGTCGCCATCCATGGGCGTAGTGAAGTCGACCGCCGGCAGGGGGACGACGGTAAAGGACTGGTCGACCGCCTCGCGCAGATTGCCCTGGAGCGACGCCGGTCGGGCGGCGGTCGTGACCGTGATCACGTAGTCGCCGCCAAAGGCCAGGGCATTGGACGGCGTAAAGGTCAGTTCCGTAAACGCGTCGTTCCAGGCGAGCGCGCCTTCGACGGGCGTGTCGCTGCCGGCGGGGCGGAGGCTGAAGGCCGCACCTGTGCTGTCCGGAT
>CAYZLP010000273.1:0-6726 GCA_964478635.1 uncultured Caldilineaceae bacterium | reverse complement strand
CCAGCATCGGCGAGTTTCTCCTGTCGCATCCGTATATCGAGATCCCGCCGAAGGCCAAGTATTACAGCGTCAACCAGGGCTACGAGCACTATTGGAGCCCGGGCGTGCGCCGCTTCACCGACTGGGTACAGGGGAAAGATCAGGAGGGTCCCGGCTTGTCGCTGCGCTATATCGGCTCGCTGGTGGCCGATTTTCATCGCAACCTTTTGACAGGCGGCATCTTCTACTATCCGGCCGACAGCAAAGACCCCGACAAGCCCAACGGCAAGCTGCGCCTGCTTTACGAGGCGGCGCCCCTGGCCTTCCTGGCGGAGCAGGCAGGAGGGGCTGCATCTGACGGTCGCAACGCCATTCTCGACCTGGAACCGGCAACGTTGCACCAACGCGTTCCGCTTTTCATCGGCAGCAAGGATCTGGTTGCCCAGGTAGAAACGTTCATCCGCGAGTGTGATGCCTAAGGCGGAGTAAGTCGGCGGCTCTGACCGGGAAATGAACAACAAAAAAGGCGCCGGCAAGTTGGCCGGCGCCTTTCGGTTTGTGTCTACCCTTCGCCAAAACTTATTTGGACCACGTATAAGTCGCCTTACCCTTAGGCAGGCGGGAAAGATCGGTCGGATTTGGATCATTCTGGGGCGCAAGCCCGGCATGGTCAATGACCTGCTGGGCCAGCTCAGGCAGATAATCCCGGTCCTCGCGCCCAATGGCCACATCACCGGGCTGCTGGTGATAAATCTGCATCTTGGCGTCTTCCAGACGGGCGTCGGGCTTGGTGACGAGGACGTCCATGCGATAGACATTCTCCCACGCCCACGTCTTGTCCCGATCCCAGAATCGGATGGCGTTCTTGATCTCGAGCGCTTCGGGGCCCACGATATAGGTCTGGGCCAAATCAGCCAGGCCAACCAGAATGAACAGGATGCCCCAGATGACAAAGGTCCAGGCAGTGGCCTCCGCGAAGAAGACGTCGGTCATACCCATCATAAACGAGCTGCCGCCGGCAACGGCGAAAGCCACGCCCAGGGCGAGGTTGCGGGGAGAACCGGTATAAACGGCCTCTGGCGCACCGTCCTGCATGTTTTCCAGACTATCGACTGTTGCCACGTCTGCCACAGGCCTTCTCCTCTTGTTATACTCACTTTGAGGCACTCACTTTGAGGCACTCACTTTGAGGCGGATTTGCCCTATAGTATAGCCAAAATCAATCTACCGCCCAAATCCCGGTCGTGCAAAAAGGTACAAACTGCCATAGAAAGAACGCGGATTCGGCGGATCGGGCGGACATTCGCGGATGATCCGGAGCAGCCAAATCCGTCATATCCGCCGAATCCACCCGATCCGCGCTCTATCTATTCCAGTAACAGGCGATAGCCCCGCCCGCGGACGGTCGTGAGGAAGCGGGGATTGCTCGTGTCGGACTCGATCTTCTGACGGAGGCGGCTGACGAGCTTTTCAATCCGGGCGTCGTCGACTTCATCGATATAGCTGTCACCCCAGACGTTGCTGACGATTTCGTATTTGTCGACGATCTTCTCGGCATTCTGAAACAGCAGCAGCATGAGCTTGTATTCCAGATTGGTCAGGGTCTCGACCGCGTTGCCGCCGACATAGACTTCACCGCTGTCCACATCTACCCAGAGCGTCCCGCCTTCGTTAAGCGACTGCATGGCCTGCCGCTGGATCCACTCGCCGAGCAAGCGACTGAAGAGGTGGTATTTGCCTTCGATGGGCAGCAACAAATGTTGGCGCAGAAGACTGTCGATGACCGCCTGATCCGCGGTGTGGTCAGCCCCGAAGAGGCCCAGTAATTCCTTCTGTTCGGCATCGTCCAGTTGGGTCCAGATTTTGATGCACTCGGCCTGCAGCACATTGTCGACGCGCAGGGTTCGAGCAACCCGCCGGTGAAGGTGCCAGCGCTCCGTGGCGTCGGTCAACCCCTGGCCGGACGCATTGATGGCCTCGTCCAGCGCGCGGCAGATACCTTCCGTCATATTGGGATGGCCGCCGCCCCACTCACAGATAAAATCGAAGTCCGCGGCAATGAAGTCGGCTTCGTAGGCGTTCATGTAGCGGCGGATCAGGCGTTCCGAATCGCTGCGCGTCAAGGGTGCGAGATACCAGGTGCGGTGGCGGAAGAGTTCGCTGAATTCGGCGGCATGCTCATCCTGGCGAATCGCTGTCTGCGGTTTGGCCGTAGACGTCAAGTAAACCAACTGCTCGCGGTGGCGATCCTTCAGCGCGCGCAGGTTCAGAAAGACCCGGGAATCGATCTGGGCAAAAGGCTCGTCGAACTCGTCGAAGAGCAGGATCAAGCGCCGGGGCGTGCCCTGCAGTGCGGCCGTCAAGCCCCGGTTGAAGCTCAAGGGTACCTGAAACTGGCTAGCCGGGTCGACCAACATCTCGTAAGCGCCGGCCAGCTCGGGCAGTTGGGCCAGTTGGCTGCTACTTTCCTGCAAACAGCGCAGCACCAGTTCATAGAAACCCTGGTCGCTCATGCCGAGCATGCGATTGCAGTCAATGTAGACTGGCAAAAAGTCCTGGGCGGCTTCGCCCAATTCCTGAATCCAGACGTCGGTCTGGGCCAGCATGCGCATGAGGGCCGATTTACCGATGTTGCTGAAACCGACGATCTCGACGCAGTAGAGATTGTAAATGTACTGAATGACGCTCTGGATATCCGGGCGGCGCATGTAGCTACCGCCGGCCAGACGCAGTGTTTCCGGCATGGCAATGCTCCCACAGCAAGGATGGCTTGAGGCCGCACCAGATTTCGGGCTGCAGAAGGCCCAAATTTGCCGGATGCGGCAGTCATGCGGGCCATTGTACCCAAAAGCGCAAGGCCGCGCCATTTTCTTTGACAGGCCAAGGTGACCATGCTACACTTTTTCCGACAAATTGAGATATCAGCGTTGAAGGAGCCGAGTAGACGACGCCAACCTTCTTAGCGAGCCCGGGACGGTGTAAGCCGGGTGGAGCGTCCGTCGTTGAAGATCACTCCGGAGCTGTGGCCCGAACGAAGAGCGAACTGTGTTGCGCTTCAAGTGTGCACCTCTTCTAGTAGACGTCGCCGGGCTCGTGGCCCGTTATCCTCACGGCAGACTCGACTGCACCAGCGAATCGCAGTTGGCTCTGTGGCAGAGGTGCTTGCAACCTGTCGCATGGCAAGAAGGCAATATGCGGCGACATGGAGGGCAGGAACCGGGGTGGTACCGCGGACCATTGGCCCGTCCCCGTTTGGGGGCGGGCTTTTCTGTTTTATAAAGGTTACGCAATTGCTCCAGAAGTCCGACTTTTGTCAAAAGTCGGACTTCTATAAAGGCGATGACGGGAGAAAGAGATGACTGAATTGCTCTATTACGATGATGCCTACGTGCAGGAGTTTGACGCCCACATCACGGCAGTTGACGCTGCGGACGGCTGGCGCGTGGCGCTGGAGCGGACGGCCTTTTATCCCGGTGGCGGCGGCCAACCTAACGACACCGGCTGGCTACGCATCGGCGGTGTCCGCTATGCCGTACCCAAGGTCAAAAAAGAGGGCGATACGCTCTGGCACTGGCTGGCGACCGACGGCGGCGAACCGTCGATTTCTATCGGTGATGTCGTGACAGGGGAACTGGACTGGGCGCGCCGCTATCAGCTCATGCGGACCCACACGGCCATGCACATCCTGTGCGGCGTTGTCTGGCGGGACTATGGCGCCAGCGTTACGGGCGGCAACATGGACCCGGGGAAAAGCCGCATGGACTTTGAGTTTGAGTCCCTGACCCGCGATTTGATCGGCGAGATTGAGGCCAGGTGCAACGCCGAGATTGCCGCTGCGCGTGACGTGCGTACGGCCATTCTGCCCCGGGAAGAGGCGTTTCAGATTCCCGACCTGATCCGGACCAAGATCAATCTTCTGCCCGAAGGCATCACCGAAGTGCGCACCGTCGAGATCGTCGGCCTCGATCTACAGGCCGACGGCGGCACCCACGTCCGCAATACGGCCGAAGTGGAAACCATGCAGGTGGTGGATTACAAGAGCAAGGGGAAGATCAATAAGCGGATTTACGTAGAGATAGGCGGGTAAGGCTGAGGTTGAGGGAAGGAATCGGCGAAGGACATGGTAGAGGATGGGTGAGCCGGAAGAGCGGGTTGGCTGGCAGGATGCAGGAATAATCGAACCTACAACGACCGCGTATGCGCCCTATTTCAGGGGGCGCTGCTGGCTGGTGACCTGCCATACCCGGGGGCGCTTGCCCGTCTTTCAAAGTCAGGCCGCGGCCCATCTCTGGCAGATGGAATTGGTGGCCGTACGCCGCAGCTATCCTTACCTCCTGCAGGGCTATGTAACACTGCCGGACCACGTCCATCTTCTGCTGCAGACGCCTGCCGGCAAGCCGGTGGAACAGGTGATGCAGCGGGCAGCGCACGGCTTCGAACGCAACTATCGCATCATGCTGGGCGTGCCGGAGAGCGAGCCGGTATGGCCGCCACAGCAGCAAATCAAGCCCATGGATGACTTGGACGCCTTTGCCGCAGCCCTGGACTATCTGCACTACAATCCGGTGCATCACGGCCTTGTCGAACGGCCGGAAGCGTGGCCGGAGAGCAGTTATGCCGCCTGGATTGAACGGAAGCTATACAAGCTGGGCTGGGGCTGGACCAAGCCCCGGCGACTCAACCGACAAAACTGGGAATGAGACCGATCCCGCCGACCGGTACCGTGCAGCGGGTCGATAACGAAGACAGGAGAACCATCATGACAACAGCAGACGCGCCGACGCCGACTGCGGCGCCTCGCTTCCGTCCCGTGAGCGCCACCGTAAGCTATCCGGCATTGGAAACCGATATTCTACAGCTATGGCGGACGCGCAACGTTTTCCGGCGCAGCATGGACGAGCGCAAAGACGGGCCGCGCTATGTCTTTTTTGAAGGCCCGCCTACGGCCAATGGCCGGCCCGGCATCCATCATGTCTTGGCCCGGGCTTTCAAGGACATGTTCCCCCGCTACAAGACGATGCAGGGATACTACTGCTATCGCAAGGGGGGCTGGGATACCCACGGCCTGCCGGTCGAGATCGAGGTCGAAAAACAGCTGGGCATCACGGGCAAGGAACAGATCGAAGCCTATGGCGTCGAGGCGTTCAATCGGAAGTGCCGGGAATCGGTCTTTACCTATGTCGATGAATGGGAGAAGCTGACCGAACGCATGGCCTTCTGGGTTTCGCTGGACGATGCGTACGTCACCATGAATAGCGACTATGTCGAATCGGCCTGGTGGATCCTCAAACAGTTCTGGGAGAAAGATCTTCTCTACCAGGGCTACAAAGTCGTGCCCTACTGTCCCCGCTGCGGTACGCCCCTCAGCAGCCATGAACTCTCCCTGGGTTACAAGGAGGGCACGATCGATCCGAGCGTCTTCGTGAAGTTTCGGGTCAAGGACGTAGTGGAAGCTGAATATCTGCTGGCGTGGACGACGACACCCTGGACGCTACCGGGGAATGTGGCCCTGGCCGTCGGCAAGGATGTGGACTATGTGAAAGTCCGGGATGTGAGCGGCGATCATCTCTATTTGGCCAAGGATCTGACCGAGCACGTCCTCGATCCGGGCTATGAGGTGCTGAAAGAGTACAAGGGCAGCGACCTGCGCGGCATGCAGTATGAGCCCCTCTATACCTTCTTCCCGGTGGAGGACGACTACGGCTATGTCGTGACGGCAGACTTCGTCAGCACGGACGACGGCACGGGGATCGTTCACATCGCGCCGGCGTTTGGCGCCGACGACATGGAGGTCGGCCGCCAGCACGATCTGCCCGTCATCATGACGATCAACAGCGACGGCGCGTTCAAGGAAGAAGTGACCTGGTCGGGCATCTTCGTGAAGGATGCGGATCCGCTCATCGAGGAGGAACTGGCGAGCCGGGGGTTGCTCTACAAGAGTAAGAAATACGAGCACACCTATCCCTTCTGCTGGCGCTGCGATACGCCGCTCCTCTATTACGCCAAAGAGACCTGGTACATCCGCACCAGCGCACACAAGGACGCGCTGGTCGATCTCAACCAGGAGATCAACTGGGTGCCCGGTCACGTCAAGGATGGCCGCTTCGGCAACTGGCTGGAGAACAACATCGACTGGGCCTTGGGACGCGAGCGCTACTGGGGCACGCCGCTGCCCGTCTGGAAGAGCGACGCGCCGGGCAGCACCTATATGGAATGTATCGGCAGCCGAGCGGAGCTGTCGGAAAAGACGGGGCTGGATCTCAGCGAACTGGATCCCCACCGTCCCTACGTTGACGATATCACCTGGGATGCGCCCGACGGCGGCGTCATGCGCCGGGTGCCCGAGGTCATCGACGTCTGGTTCGACAGCGGCGCCATGCCCGTCGCCCAGTACCACTATCCCTTTGAGAATCAGGCCGTGTGGGAAGAGCAGCAGCAGGCCGATTATATCTGTGAAGCGGTCGACCAGACGCGCGGCTGGTTCTATTCCCTTCATGCCATCAGCACGCTGCTCTTCGACCGTCCAGCCTACCAGAACGTCATCTGCCTGGGCCACATCCTGGCCGAAGACGGCAGCAAGATGAGCAAATCCAAGGGCAACGTGGTCAGCCCGTGGGAAGTTTTCGATACCCACGGCGCCGATGCAACGCGCTGGAACATGTATACGGCCAGCCCGCCGGGCAACAGCCGGCGCTTCAGCGTCAACCTGGTGGGCGAAACGGTCCGCAAGTTCATGAACACGCTCTG
>CAYZLP010000272.1:0-6743 GCA_964478635.1 uncultured Caldilineaceae bacterium | reverse complement strand
TGTTGGGGTTGTGGGCTGTTGGGGTTGTGGGACGGTGGCGCGGGCTCTGCAGGGCGCATTGTTGCTGTCACCGGTCGGCATGTGCCTGCAAGGCACACACGGCGTTTGACAGAGATGCAGCCCTGGCCTATAACACATAGAGCATGGATTGATGATCGTTCTTCTTTGTCGCCCATCTCGAAAGGAGAGCCTGTAATGGATTTTGCGCCGATGGTCAACCGCTGCATCCGCGCCGCCAGCCTGGATTCCGGCGTGTTCAATGAGGTGGAACACGATCAGCGCCTCACGTCTGAGGCCCTTACCGTGGTCGCAATCATTTCGATTCTGGGCGGATTGGGCGCATTCCTGGGTGCGCTCCTGTCTAGGGGCATCTTCAATGCCTTCGCGAGCCTGGCCGTTACTGTGATTCTCGGACTGGTTGGCTACTTCATCTGGTCTTTTCTCTGCTTTTTCATCGGCACGCGCTTTATGGATGGCCGAGCCGCCGACGTGGGCGAGCTGCTGCGTCCTCTCGGTTATGCCAGTGCGCCTCAGGCGCTGGCGCTGTTCAGCTTTATTCCCTGCCTGGGCGGCATCATTGCGCTGGCCGGTGGAATCTGGTCGTTGGTGGCCGGCATCGTCGCAGTCCGCGAAGCCCTCGATTTCGACACGGGGCGAGCGGTCGTCACCGTCGTCATCGGCTGGGTCGTGGTGCTCATCGTCAGCGCCGTTGTGGGCATCATCTTTGGCGTGGGCGTGGCTGGCATGAATGCCATCGGCGGCATCTTCTAGGCCACTTTGCGCGCGTCCAAAATCCAGCCCCATTCGTCCTCCCCTGCGCGCATATGCTATGCTATACCGTCCATTGCTCGCTTAAGAGCCTGTCCGAGGATGCGGTTGTGAGGCGCGAGTGATCTCCCGCCTGAACCTTCGCCACAGAGAAGTTTCGGACAGATTCTAAATGCCAAGGAGAAATGCCACCGTGCAGGTTGAACTACTTGCCTACACCCAGCCGAACCCTGCCCTAACGGATGACGTCGTCGCCGATCGCAGCGATCTGGGCGCCATCGCCGCAGGCCACGGCACCTTTCCCGAACAGGTCATCGAATATGCCGGGCGGGTCTGCTATCGGAGCACCCACCGCATGGGAACCGCGCCCGAGTTCATCGCCGCCCGCGTCCGCGAAGGGCATGAGGATATCATCGAGCACATCGTCGTCACTTTGCGCATCCGCGGCACCGACGCACCCCTTCGCTGGCGCATGCTCAACCGCCATTGTGAGGTCAGCCAACTGGCCGACGACGACTGGGTCGTGAGCGGAAATACCCGCGTCTGGCTTGACTTCTTCCGCCGGGGCATCGCGCTGGAGGCCATGCCGCTGCTGGGCGGCATCTCGCCCAAGGTCTACGACGAGTTCATCGATCGAACGGCGGCGCCGGGCCTGCCGGAACCGACCGCATCCGACCTCACCTCGGGCTGGCAGTTGCCTGATGCCGATCACCTCCTGCCGGCAGAAGATCCGCCCATGCGCGTTACCCTACTCGGCTTCACCCAGCCCCAATTGACCGATCCCGAATTGGCCCTGCACCATGGATCGGCCACATTCTTCTTTGAAGGAATCAGTCGCACCTGTACCCATCAACTCGTGCGCCACCGCCTGGCCAGCTTCAGCCAGGAATCCCAACGCTACGTCGATCTCAGCAAAGGCGGCTGGGAGGCGATTGTTCCCCGGGCCGTAATCGCCAACCCGGAAGCCATGGCCGTCATGGAAGCCTTCTGGCAGGATGCCGAAGAGAAATACGCGCAGTTACGCAAGCTCGGCATTCGCAAGGAAGACGCCCGCTTTTTGCTACCGAACGCAGCCGAAACCCGCATCGTGACCACCATGAACTTTGGGGCGTGGAGCCATTTCCTCTGGCTGCGAGCCATTGACAAAGCAGCCCAGTGGGAGATCCGGGCCATGGGCCAGCGGGTGCTGGAGATGCTCTATGCCATTGCGCCCAAGGTCTTCCAGGAGCACTGGAATGTCTACCAGGCAGAGTTTATGCAAGAGTAGCGCATCGGACCGGCGCCTCCGGAAGGTTCTCCATGGATCAGACGGCATTGAGCCTGCCGGGGACCGCCCGTCATTGTGGATCAGCACCGGTTTCTTCGTTCCGGCTTTTCATCATCATAGGCCATGACTCAAACCGTTACCGCTCACCTCTCCGGACTTGCGCAGCCGCCGCGCCACGTTGCCGTTATCGGGTTGGGCTACGTGGGGTTACCCCTTGCCATGGCCTTTGCCCGGGCCGGCTACCACGTTGTGGGCATCGATCTGGATCCGGTGCGCGTCGCCCAGCTCAACGACGGCACTTCATATATCGAAGATGTCCCCCACGATCTCCTACGGCAGGCCCTCGCGGCCGACGCAGATTCCAAGATTGCCGGCAGCTTTACCGCAACCACCGACTATGGCCTACTGGCCGGCTGTGATGCCGCCTCGATCTGCGTGCCGACGCCGCTCAATAAAGTGGGGGAACCGGACCTGTCGTTCATCATCATGGCCGCGGACGCCCTGAGCCGCCACGTACATCCCGGCATGGTCATCGTGCTGGAATCGACCACTTATCCCGGCACGACGACGGAGGTGCTCCAGCCCCGGCTGGAGGCGAATTCGCAGGGCTGGCGCGTGGGGCGGGAACTCTTCCTCGCCTTCTCGCCCGAGCGCATCGATCCGGGCCGGACCGACTGGACCGTCGAGACGATGCCCAAAGTGATGGGCGGCGTGACGCCCGCCTGCCTGGAGGCGGCCATGACGCTCTACGAACCGGCCGTCGGCCCCCTCGTCCCCGTCTCTTCGGCCGATGCCGCGGAGTTGGTGAAGCTCTTCGAAAACACCTTCCGTTCGGTCAACATCGCCCTGGCCAACGAACTCTTGCTCATGTGTGACAAGCTGGGTCTGGACGCCTGGGAAATCCTCGATGCCGCGGCCACCAAGCCCTTCGGTTTCATGAAGTTCACGCCGGGTCCCGGGCTCGGCGGCCACTGCATTCCCGTCGATCCCCGCTACCTCTCCTGGAAGTTGCGGACGCTTGAGTACAACGCCCGCTTCATCGAACTCGCCAGCGAAATCAACACAGAGATGCCCCGCTACTGGGTTCAGAAAGTACAGGATGTCCTGAACGGTCTGCGCAAACCGGTGAATGGGAGCCAAGTCCTCGTCCTCGGCGTTGCCTATAAAAAGAATGTCGGCGATCTGCGCGAGTCGCCGGCGCTGGATATCATGCTGTTGTTGCAGGAAAAAGGCGCAGTCATTGCCTATCATGACCCCTACGTGCCGGTCGTCAACTACGGGAGTCTGCTGCTCGAGTCGGCGCCGGATCTGGGTCGGGCTCTAGGGGCCGCCGACTGTATCGTAATTGTAACCGATCACGATTCCTATGATTGGTCGACAATCGAGCGCGCGCAGGCGCCGATTGTCGATACGCGCCACGTATTGGCAAGCGCCCGCCACAAAATTAAGTCAAGTAGCGCCCGCTTATCGAAGGATTCGTTTCCCGCAACCGATAGTTAGTGTGGCAACGGCGCCATAAGCAATTGAGGGCGGTTCATCGTATTCGACGAACCGCCCGCTTACGTCCAGATTTCATTTTCTGCAGTTGCGATTGGAAATATACTATATGCCATCCTACAATCAATCTCATCTCCGCCAGTTAGAGTCAGAGGCAATCTACGTCATGCGCGAAGTTGCCGCTCAATTTGAGCGGCCGGTACTGCTCTTTTCGGGCGGCAAAGATTCCATCGTCATGACCCATCTTGCCAAGAAAGCTTTCTGGCCGGGTCGAATTCTCTTCCCGCTCCTCCACATCGATACGGGTCACAACTTCCCGGAGACGCTCGAGTTTCGCGACCGGCTGGTCGAGCAGCTGGGCGCGCGCCTGATCGTGCGCTATGTCCAGGATTCCATCGATCAGGGACGCGTCAAAGAGGAGACAGGTCCCAATGCCAGCCGCAACGCGCTGCAGACCGTTACGTTGCTTGATGCCCTGAACGAGTTCAAATTCGAGGCCGCGCTGGGCGGCGCCCGGCGCGATGAAGAGAAGGCCCGGGCCAAGGAGCGCTTCTTCTCCCACCGGGATCGCTTCGGTCAGTGGGATCCCAAAAATCAGCGGCCTGAGCTCTGGTCGCTTTACAACGGTCGCAAGCACATGGGCGAAAGCTTCCGGGTCTTTCCCATCAGCAACTGGACCGAAATGGACATCTGGCAGTACATCCGCATGGAAAATATCGAGCTGCCCTCCCTCTACTTCAGTCACCGGCGGGACATCGTCAACCGGGACGGCGTCCTGTTGGCTACATCAGACGTGGTGATGCCCCAGTCGGGCGAAGTAGTCGAGAACCGGATCGTGCGCTTCCGCACCATCGGCGACATGACCTGCACCGGAGCCGTCCTGTCGGGCGCCAGCAGCCTGGACGACATCATCTATGAGGTTGCCTCGGCCCGGGTCACGGAACGCGGAGCGAGGGCAGATGACAAGCGTTCCGAAGCGGCCATGGAAGATCGTAAGAAGCAGGGCTATTTCTAATTGTCACATTATTTGAACTTCGTACATTCCTCCCGCGCGAAAACCGGCGGGAATGTACGAAGTTCAAATGACGTCTCTATAAGGGTGAGGGGAGCGAGATCATTATGTTTGTAGAAGAGACCAGCAGCGCCCAGGCGCCTGATATCCAGACTGAAACTGCAGTAACCCACGAGAGCGATGCCTATCTGTCCATGGACCTGCTGCGCTTCACCACAGCCGGCAGCGTAGATGACGGCAAGAGCACCCTGATCGGGCGGCTGTTATACGATAGCAAAGCCATCTTCGAGGACCAGATGGAGGCGGTGGAAGTGGCCAGCAAGAACCGGGGCGACGAGTATGTTGATCTGGCGCTGCTGACCGACGGCCTGCGTTCCGAGCGGGAGCAGGGCATCACCATCGACGTGGCCTATCGCTATTTTGCCACGCCCAAGCGCAAGTTCATCATCGCCGACACGCCGGGACATATCCAGTACACGCGTAACATGGTGACCGGCGCCTCCACGGCCGAGTTGGCCATCATTCTGATCGATGCGCGCAACGGCGTCGTGACCCAGTCCAAGCGTCACGGTTTCATTGCCTCCCTGCTGCAGATCCCCCACATTCTCGTCGCCGTCAACAAGATGGACCTGGTTGACTACGATGAAGAGGTCTACGAGGAGATCGTTCAGGAATATACGGAGTTTGCCTCCAAGCTCTCGGTTCAGGATCTGACCTTTATCCCGATTTCGGCCCTCGTGGGTGATAACGTGGTGCACAAAAGCGACAAAACGCCCTGGTACGATGGCCCGACGTTGCTGCACCATCTGGAGAACGTGAACGTGGGTGGCAGCCGCAACCTGGTGGACTTCCGCTTCCCCGTGCAGATGGCCTTGCGCCCCAACCAGAACTTCCGCGGCTTCGCCGGTCAGATTGCGTCGGGCAGTATCAGCCCGGGCGAAGAGGTGGTGGTCCTGCCATCCGGCAAGAACAGCCTGGTTCAGTCCGTACTGACCTATGACGGTGAACAGGCCGAGGCCTTTGCCGGCGACTCTATCGTTTTGACCCTGGAAGATGAAATCGACATCAGCCGGGGCGACATGATCGTGCGCAAGCGCAACCTGCCCCAGACGGCCAGTCAGTTCGAATGCGTGATTTGTTGGATGAACGAAGAGCCGATGAATCCCAACGGCACCTACATCGTCCAGCACACGACGCGCCAGGTTCGGGCCCTCATCTCCGAGCTGAACTATCGGATTGACGTCAACACCCTTCATCGGGAGCCGGCCGACACGCTCCACCTCAATGAGATCGGCCGCATTACGCTGACTACGACCCAGCCGCTTTTCTACGATCCGTACAAGCTCAACCGGGCCACGGGCAGCTTCATCCTGATCGACCCCCACACCAACACGACGGTCGCCTCGGGCATGATCCGCGGCCGGGCCCGGGATGTGGACGACATCGTCAGCAAGCAGCCGGAGCGGCAGAAGTCGAGCAACGTGGTCTGGGAAGAGGCGGTCATCAACCGTCAGATGCGGGAAGAGCGCAACGGCCATAAGGCAGGCGTTTTGTGGTTCACGGGCCTTTCCGGCTCAGGCAAGTCGACCGTGGCGCGTCAGCTCGAGCGGCGACTCTTCGCCATGGGCGTCAAGACCTTCTTCCTGGACGGGGACAACGTGCGCCACGGCCTCAACGGTGACCTGGGCTTTTCCGATGACGACCGCCAGGAAAACATTCGCCGGGTGGCGGAAGTGGCCAAGCTCGCCTTCGACCACGGCAACCTGGTCATCTGCACCTTCATCTCGCCCTTCCAGGCCGACCGGGACTTCGCCCGCTCGCTCCTGCCCGAGGGAGATTTTTACGAGGTCTTCGTCAAGTGCGATATTGAAGTTTGTAAACGGCGCGACCCCAAGGGGCTCTACCAGAAAGCCCTGAGCGGTGAGATTCCCCTGTTCACCGGCATTTCGTCACCCTACGAAGAGCCGGCCAACCCGGAACTCGTCGTCGAGACCGACGTCCGCAGTGCCGAAGAGATCGTGGGGCAGATTCTGGATGAGTTGGCCAAGGATGGGGTGATTCAGCTGTAGACGCTACAAGCTTTCAGATTTTCCCGCTATACACGAAATACAAGGCGTTGCTCACTTCAGCCTCGAAGGAGCAACGCCTTGATCGTTCTTATGCGCGTCAATTTGCCTCACTAACAGGGATTTACTATTG
>CAYZLP010000271.1:0-6757 GCA_964478635.1 uncultured Caldilineaceae bacterium | reverse complement strand
GGGAATGATATGGTGCTCGCCCTCGAAGACCACATGGGGCTCGGCCCAGAGCGCGCGCATGACCCGGATCTGCTCTTCCGAGCGCTTGCCCCGGTCATGAAAATTCTCACCGAGGGCAATGTACTCCACTTTGTTCCAGCCGATGCCGACGCCCAAACGCAGCCGGCCGCCGGAAAGCACGTCAAGGGACGCGGCTTGCTTGGCGACCACCACTGCCTGGCGTTGGGGCAGAATGACGATTTGGGGAGACAGCTCGATACGTTCCGTAATGCCGGCAATGTAGCTAAAGAGCGTGAAGGGATCGTGGAAGAGATCGGCCGACGTGTAGGGGCCCGTCCAGTCCGGGTACGCGGCCGGGTTGATGCCCAACACGTGATCGTAGGCGACGAGATGGGCGTAGCCCAGTGCCTCGGCCTGCTGGGCGAAATCCCGTACAATGGTCGGATCGCCGCCGATGACGTTTTGTGGATAGGTGACGCCAAGTCGCATGGATGGCTCCTTCGAAGTGAGAAGCTTGCCGCTCGCGGCCTTCGACAGGCTCAGGCTACGGTGGGCGGAAGCCTTACGGTTGCGGTGCTTTGCTGCGCGCAAACTCCAGACGATGGGTCTTGATTTCGTAGGGCGTATAGGCGGCGTCGAAATGATGACAGTCCGTCAACGATACGCCCATCATCTCTTCTTCAAGCAGGTTGGTTTCTCTGACGGCGGTCAGTTGCCCCGCTGTGGCAAACGTCGCGCTGACATGATTCCCATGACTTTCGAAGGTGCGCAAGATGACCCCATCGCCGGACTCCGCCTGTTTCAAAGTCTCCACAATGATACTCTGCGCAGCGTTTTCCAACAAGGAGTAGACAACGGGCAGCGTGGCATCACCTTGAGAATCCACACGGTCCAACCCGCGCACCAGGGCAGGCATGTTGAGTTCGTACGCGCGCCGGTCGACCTGGGCCTGGCGCCAGTTGCCGGCATGGGGCAGCAGGGAATAGGTGAATTGGTGGGCGCCCAGGTCGCTCTGGCCGTCGGGCCGCACGGGACTGCGCAAGAGGGAGAGGCGCAATACGTGCTCCCGTGCGTCATAGCCATATTTGCAGTCGTTGATCAGTGCCACGCCGTAGTTGCCCTCCGAAAGATCGGCCCATTTGTGACCGCACACTTCGAATTTGGCCTGCTCCCAACTCGTATTGCGGTGCGTCGGGCGCTCGATATTGCCGAAAGGCAGGTCATAGGTTGCAGTCCGGGTGCGCAAAGCAAGGGGAAACGCAACTTTGAGTAGCTTGCGGCTGTCCCGCCAGTCGGCCCGAGTGTGGAAGTCGATGCGCGGATCATCGGCGTAGAGCCACATTTCCTGTTCGATGGTCGAATTCAGCGCCTGCCACCGGCTGCGGAAGACGGCAAAGACCGGGCCGTTGGCGATCAGCTCCCACGAGCCTTGCTGCTGAACGGGATAGCGATGCTCCTCGAAATGGTACGCGATATCCCACGCGCCAAACTTGTGACCCGGATCGTCCTCGAAAAGCTGGAAGACGTTGCCCGGTTCGGCCAGCACCGCCCGATCATTGATTTTGTCGTGAATGGCAGTGAGCTTGCCGGTGGCGTCTAACTCAATACGGTAATGCGCGGTCTCGATCCGGTTGTCGTCAAAGCGAGCCGTCGCTTCCGGGCGCAGTGGCAGGGCGTCTTCAAGCACAGCAACCGTCCAGCCCAGCGACGGCACACCGGGCGCGCGGAACCACGTCCGCCCGTCATGATGCTGCACGGGGATGGCGGTGTCGTCGGCCAGCCGTACGGCCGTTGCGTCCGGCCCCCGATCCGTCGCGACGAGCGCCCCGCGCGGCCAGGCCAGGGTGTTGAAGATCACGAGGTCGCGTCCATCGGCCGCTGGAGGTGCAATCCGCTGGGTGAGATAGGTCAACGCGTCCTCCCGTACGCTTTCACCGATGACGTAGGCGTCTCGATAATCGCGTAGAATATCAGGCACACCGGCCGGTTTGTGGGTGCCGGGCAGCGTATCGTGGAACTGGTTGAGCAACAGCAGTTTCCACCCCGCATTGAGCCGTTCCTGGACGCGGGAGCCGCCATGCAGCCAGGCCAGAGCGCTCAGGATTTCGGCGTCACGATAGAGAACCTCGGCCTTGCGGTTGAGCCGCTTCAAGGCGCCTTTGGTCGTATAGGTACCCCGATGGGCCTCCAGGTAGAGTTCGTCATCCCAGACTGGCAGGTGCGCCCGCTTGGCCTCCTGACGACGGAAGAAATCCTCGGCAAATTCGATTTGGGTACGCGGCAGGCCGGGAAACCCATCCGTACGCAAGCATGTTTCCACCATCTCGCGGGTCGGTCCGCCACCGCCGTCCCCCCACCCGTAGATGAACAGGTTCTCGCCGGTTGTTTGCTTTTCGCGAAAATCCCGCCACTGACGCCGCAAGTTTTCCACCCCGTATTCCTGGGCAAAGTGGGTGGGTGGAAAGTGAGCGATGACCTCGCTGCCGTCGGGGCCGCGCCAGCGGAAGGTGTCATATGGAAAAACGTTGGTATCGTTCCAAATGTTGAGCTTGGCCGTGGTGAAGTATTTGACACCCGCTTTCTGCAAAATTTGGGGCAGGGTATACATGACGCCAAACACATCCGGCAGCCAGCAGGTCTGCGCATCAATGCCGAACGTTTCCCGGATGTAGCGTTTGCCGAAGAGCAGCTGGCGCACGATGCTTTCCGGTCCAAGCAAGTTCCCGTCCGGTTCGACATACATCGCGCCGATCACTTCCCATCTACCCTCGCGCACCCGCGCCCGAACTTCTTCAAAGACGTCAGGATACATCTCCTGCAACTGCTCGTAGAGATAGGGCTGGCTATAGCTGAAGCGATAGTCGGGGTACTCGCGCATGAGGTTCAGCTGGTTGGTAATGGTGCGGCAGTTCTTGCGTAGAGTCTCCTTGATGGGCCAGAGATAGACGATATCCAGGTGAGAATGGGCGCAGACGCTGATAAGCCCCGGCCGGCGAAATCCATTGCCAGCAAAGACATCCTCCCGGAGGATACGGTGAGCTCGGGTTGCGGCCCGGCGTGCAGCCTCCTGATTGTCAAGTTGAGGGCCGATCATGCGACACGCTGCTTCGAGGAAGTGCAAGAGAAAGGCTTCCAACTCGGGATCGTCGTCGTTTCGATAGTGACTGAGATAGGCGCTGAGGACCAGCCGAGCGTCGGCCAGGAACGCCTCGATCTCCCGATCCCGCCGCACCAGGCGCGCCCGCTCAAAGCGATGATGGTCGCGCTCGTCGTGGCGGCGCTCGTCGTAAGGATAGTTGATGACGAAAGCTTCCAGTTCCAGCTCGATCCGGCGGCCGGCCTGGGCGAATTCGCCAATGGGCACCAGGCTGCGATACCAGTCGAGACCTTGCCAGGGATAGCCGTCGATCCGCAGCTGCGTCTCGCCGCCATCCAGCCACAAGTCCAGGGCAGCATCCGGTCCGGCATGACTGGCCGGAATGACGAGGACGCGGCGGAAGAAGGCCGTGATATCGGCGCCGCCCCACGTTTCTCCCAGGTGGATTTCGCGCCAGGTCTCGTCCACGTCCTCATATTGGCCGGGGCCGGTGAGGCGGGCACGCCGATAGTCCCAGGTAGGAAGATCCATGGGATCGCAATAGGCGAAGGCTTCCAGCCGGGTCAGATGACGCTCGATCCAGTTGTGAGGAAGATCGGGGCTACGTTCCGGGTCCTTTGGCTTTCGTCTTGGCATCTCTTATCCAAATGCTGAGAAAATCCGGTCGCTTGGTGGCTGGGACAATTTCCTGCGGATTTCCCCGCGGCTGGCATCCGACTGTGACTCGTGAGCCCTTCACGCCATGAGGGATTTGGCCAGAGCCACCGCCTGACTGGCATCGGGCGCATAGCCGTCCGCGCCGATCTTGCGGGCGTAGTCGGCGGTAACGGGCGCGCCCCCGACCATTACTTTGACCGTATTGCGAATCCCGGCCGCTTCGAGTGCCTTGAGCGTCTCGGTCAAGTTGGGCAAGGTCGTTGTGAGGAGTGCAGAGAGGCCCAACAGGTCCGTGCCCTCTCGGACCGCCGCCACGAAACGCTCGGGATCGACGTCGGTGCCGAGATCGACAATCTCGAACCCGGCGCCCTCCAGCATCATGGCGACCAGGTTCTTGCCGATGTCGTGCATGTCACCTGCCACCGTGCCCAGGACTACCTTGCCGGCCGCTTTCACGCCCGAGTCCATCAGATGGGGTTTGAGCACCGCCAGCCCTGCCTTCATGGCCCGGGCGCCGATCAACATCTCGGGCACAAAATACTCGCCTTCTTCAAAAAGACAACCCACCTCGTCCATGGCCGCGATCAGTCCTTCTTCCAGGATTTCGGCGGCCGGAACGCCTTCATCCAACGCGCATTGCACCAACCGGGGCACTGCGCCCATGTCACCATCCAGTACGGCATCGAATAGGTCATCGAGAGTAGAGACTTCTTGTGAATCCATGGTTCACCTTCGGATTTCTGGGTGAGAATGCGCGGTTCGTAAATGGGCCGATAGCGTTCACCGTCAGGCGTAGACGCACTGACGGGCCTCGTCTGCGAAGGCAGCGAGCAGCGCAGGATCGGCGTCAAAAAAGTGATCGGACGGGCTGAGAATATAGGCGCCCCCGGAGCCCGCAGCTTCAAAACAGCGACGCACTTCGGCCCGGGTGGCCTCTTCCGTACAGTCGACAAAAAAGTGAGCCTGGTCGAAACCGCCGATCATGCAGACCTTCTCGCCGATGCGCGCCTTGGCTTCGGCCAGATTCACGTCCGCACCCATGTCGGGCGGGGTGAAGGTCTCCATGGCGTCCGGCCCCATGGCCGCTATGTCTTCCAGAATCGGCATCATGCCGCCGCAGGTGTGGTAGACGATGCGTTGGCCCGCTTCGTGGGCCAATTCGATGAGCCGCGTATCGTAGGGCGCCACGAATTTGCGGAAGATCTTGGGCGAAATCACCGTCGTGGACGCGTCGCCGCCGCCCAATTCGAGCAGGTCGTAGCGCGCGCCAGCCAGGGAACGGGTGTAGGTCTCCTTGCGCCGGCAGAGAATCTCCAGCAGTTCGTGCACCCAGGCCGGATCGTCGAAGGTAGCCAGGATCAGTTCCTGGATGCCGACGAGCACGGCCGCGTCCTGCCACACGCCGGGTTGACCATAGAGATCGAAGCCGCAGATGGCGCCGCGGACCAGCCCCTGATCACCGAAAGCATTGGCCTGGCGGTTAACCTTGTCCACATCGCAGAGGGGCGCAGGCGCAAACTCGCCGATTAGATCGATATCCCGTTTTTCCTTCACCAGGTGCTCCGTCACCCATGTCGTGTATTCGTTGCTCTGGAGCACCATGGTCAAGCTGCCTTTGGGCGTCGTGATGGTGCAGCGCTGCGTGCGGTAACGGGGGTTCTCGATGGGTTCGCAGCGAATTTGCCATGTGTCGGAAACGATACGCCGGCTGAAACGCGGGTTGGCCTGTTCCTCGTGATTTGGATCGAAATAGGCGCCCCGCGCCGCATCCGGCAGATAGGGACCGGTCCAGAAGATTGGATCGAGTCCGAAGGCGGCAAAGACCTCGGCGTCGGACTTGCCGGCCATGTACTTGTTGCGAAAGTAGTCCTGAAGATGATGCGTGGTCACCGGCAAACGGTCGGGAACGCCACCCGTTAAAGCGGTGAGCATGCGCTGCTTGGACGTCATTCCCATCACGGGTTCTCCTCGATTGGTAATTGACCGGAAACAGCTTCCGGGAGGCGGGTCTGCGCCACTCTCGGAGGTTCAGACGGTTGTTTTGCGCGCTTCAGGCGTCGCCATCGGTCGGTCTGAATAGAGATAACAAGCAGCCTGATGATCGGCGCCGTCGATTTCGTAGAGCGGCGGAAGCCTTTCCAGGCAGTGGTCCTGACCGTGGACGCAGCGCGGATAAAAACGGCAGCCGCTGTCCACCTTGGCCCGTAGTTGCTCGTCGTCGGGCAATGCGATGTTGGCATCCCACTTCTGAGTCGGATCCGGCACGGGAATCGAACCGATTAACTCCTGAACATAAGGATGTTGGGGATTCTCGATCACCTTGATCGTGTTGCCGGTCTCGGTGACGGTCCCCTGATAGAGCATGTAGATTTCGTCACCAATCTGGTAGGCCGTGCTCAGATCGTGGGTGATGTAGAGAAATGAAATGTTGTGCTCATCTCGCAACCGGATCATGATGTCCAGAATCATGGCCCGCAGAGATGCATCCACCATGGAGACCGGCTCATCGGCCACAATCAGATCGGGCTTGAGCATGTAGGCCCGGGCCACCATCATGCGCTGGCGTTGGCCGCCGCTGAGCTGGTGGGGGTATTTGTAAAGCACCTCTTCGCCGCGCATGCCGACGACGTTGAGCGCGTCCTCAATCAGGGCGGCCGCTTCGGCCTTGCTGGCGGCCATCCTGTAGTTTTTGATGACCATGTCGAAGATATGCTTCACCCGATAGAAAGGATTGTAGACCGCATAGGGATCCTGGAAGACTACCTGCACCTTGCGCTGATACGCATGCCGTTCCTGGCGATTCATCTGCTTGATGCTGCGCCCCCTGAACAGAATGTCGCCATCGGTGAGGTCGATGAAGCCCAGCACGAGGCCGGCCAGGGTGCTCTTGCCGCTGCCGCTCTCGCCCGCAATGGTCACGATTTTTGCCGGCTCGCTGGGAAAGGTCAGATTGAAGTTCTGCAGCGCCACGACCTGCTTTCTGCCGCCGCCGTAAACTTTGGT
>CAYZLP010000270.1:0-6758 GCA_964478635.1 uncultured Caldilineaceae bacterium | reverse complement strand
ATCATCAACATCGCCTCGCTGCTTTCCTATCAGGGCGGCATCACGGTTCCGGCCTACACGGCCAGCAAACATGGCGTGGCCGGCTTGACCAAGGCATTTGCCAACGAGTGGGCACAACACGGCATCAATGTGAATGCCATTGCGCCGGGCTACATGGCAACCGACAACACCGCCCCGCTGCGGGCCGATTCGCAGCGGAACCGGGCCATTTTGGAACGCATTCCGGCCGGACGCTGGGGTGAACCTGCAGATTTGCAGGGCGCGATTGTCTACCTGGCCTCCCCAGCATCCAACTATGTGAACGGCGCGCTGCTGCCGGTGGACGGCGGATGGCTGGCCCGTTAGGAGGGCGGCTGGGTCGACTGGCGGGGCATGAATTGGGCCGGCAGCAGCAGTTGCCGTGGCCGGCGGCCATCGTCGTTACGCATCTGATCGAGCAGCAATTCCGCCGCCTGACGCCCTAGCTCGGCGCCCGGGAGGGCGAAGGTAGATAGAGGAACCTCAAAATGGAGTACCGTGGGCAGATTGTCAACCGAAATGAGGGAAAGCTGCTGCGGGATGGCAATGGTCAGATCCCGGGCTGCTTTATATACGCCCATGGCCGTCACATCGTTGAAGCAGAAAACGGCGCTCGGCCGGTCGGGACTCGAAAGGATCTCGGTGGCCAGTTGGCGGGCCGGTTGGGCAATGCGGATATTCGAATCCTCATCCAGCCCGTCGCCGCTGAGCAGGACGTGATGCTCCGGGATGGGCCGGACGTCGACGTAGCGGGCGAGCCCGGCCGCCTCCATGGCCTGGCGGTAGCCGGAGGCGCGTTCGATGCCGGTCGAATAGTCGGTGAAGCCGATGTGCAAGATGCGCCGGTGGCCCAGATCGATCAAGTGCTGGGTCGCGCGCAGGCCGATGCCCACGTTGTCTACGGAAACCGAGTCGACCGGCTGGTTGCCGGCCGTACGGCCGATGAAGACGCAGGGCAAACCCAGCGCCTGCACCTTGGCCACCACCTTGCTCAAGTCGCCAAAGCGGGGCGGGATCAGGGCCAGGGCCGCCAATGGCTGGGTTTGGACCAGTTCATCAATGCGTTCGAGCAGAACCTCCGCCTGGTCGCTGTGCAGCGACATGACCAGCCCGTATTTGGCTTCGCGCACGGCAGTCTCGAAGGAAGCGGCCAATTGGGGGTAAAAGAAGTGGAAATTCGGTCGCGAGACGATCAGGGCCACCAGACCGCGGCCGTTGACCGGTTCCGTCCGGGCCAGGACAAAGGTTCCTTTGCCGGGGACGCTCAGGAGCAGTCCTTCTTGGATCAAAGAGTTGATAGCCTGGCGCACGGTCGAACGGCTTACGTTCAGCATCTCGCGCAGGGCCCGTTCCGAGGGCAGCAACTCGCCCGGTTTCAGAAGACCGTCCTCGATCTGCAAACGCATGGCCTCCCGTAGCTTGGCATGGAGCGGGAGGGGTTCCGATGAGCGCAGGGCTTCCTGTAACAGCTCTTTTTGCATCGTTTTCACTCGCTGACTTTCGTACCGGTTCGGACCAATTGTACCACAGAAGGTTCGAACAATGCGATCCAAACCGATTTGTTTCTATTTTTGGAAGGAGAAAACCATGTCCCATTTCCGCCAGATCATCTTTTTGTTGGCAGCCTTGGCCCTGGTGTTGGCCGGCTGCGCGGCCCCGCCTGCGGGTGTCGCCCCCGAAGCCGGCGCCGGTGAAGCTGCCGGCGCCGGTGAAGCTGCCGGCGCAGACGCAGCTGCCGATGAAGCGGTTACCCTGAAGATCATGAACTGGTCTCAGGAACAGGCCGAATTTTACGAACAGGTTGCTGCGGAATTTCAGCAGGAGTACCCCAACATCACCATTGAGTGGGATACCTTGGAGCAAGGTCAGTACCGGGAAACGCTGCCCCTCATGTTCCAGAGCGGCGACACGCCCGACGTGTTCTTCTGGCTGGGCGCCGACCGGGTTCTGACCATGGCCGAACTGCTTGGCCAGGAGTGGATTGCCCCCATGGATGTCAGCGTGCTGCCCGAAGACTTCTACAGCCGCTGGCCGGCCGATTCTTTCCTGGAAGGCATCAACATGGTCGATGGCGTGCCCTATTCCTTCCCCTTCAACGACAACTTCGTCTGGGGACCGGGCTACATGTTTACCAACAAGGACGTCTTCCGGCAGGCCGGTCTGGATCCGGAGGCGCCGCCGACGACCTGGAGCGAACTGCGGGAGACGTGTGAAACCATTGTTGCCGAAACGGGCCTCTTCTGCCTGTCTGTACCGCTGGGAAACGATCTCCAACGGACCTGGTATCCGCTGTCCGGCGGCAACTTCACCGACAGCTTCTTTGATTACCAGCAGGGCCGCTTCAACATCGATGACCCGCGGCAGCTGGAGACCTTCAATTACTTGCAGGGTTTCTTCAATGACGGTCTCGTGGTGCCGGGCAACAACGATGCCGGTTTCGCGCGGCAGGCCATGGCCAACGGCCAGGCGGCCATCTACTTCGGCGGCGCCTGGATGCCCAGCGTCTTCGCCGGCTACGACGTGCCCGATCTGGATCTGGGCGTCTTCCCGGCGCCGAGCCCCGATGAAGGCCGCACAGGCTCCCTGCGCCAGTCCTTCTCGGAAAACAAGTACTACATCAGTTCCCAGTCGGAAAACGCGACGGAAGCCACCCAGTTCTTTGAATGGATGACCCGGCCCGACGGCTTCTTCGCCCGCGAGTACCTGGCCAACGGCTTCGGCACCCTGCCCTTCACCGACATGAGCCAGTACGTCCAGGACGAAGGATTGCTCCAGGTCATCGACATCGCCAATGCGGAAAACTTCCGGGTCGCGTATCCCGAACCGGTAGTGGCCTGCCCCGACGCAACCCAGTCCAACGCCATGGCCAACGCCAACAACCTGACGCGTAACTGGGAATTTGTCGCCATGTCGGAAGCGCTCCTCAATGGCGATGACTTCAGCAGCGTGGCGGCCGAAATCGCGGAAGCCAAGAACGCCGAATTTCTGAAGACGCTGGAAGAGGAGGCCGCGGCCGGCCTCAATGTCGGCGTCGAGTGCTACGCCTTCCCCGAGTGGGAAGACATCACCCAGCCCTACGATTCGACCCTCTATGAAAGCCACGTAGGCCCCGGCAGCGGCGGCTAATCTGGCTAAGTGATAGAATCAACTGCCCGGCAGCTGATTGATGATTGAATAAATATTCCGGTAATCGTAGGTGCGGTTTCCAACCGCACGATCTTCCAGGACCATCAGAGGTAGACGGAGCCCGTGCGGTTTCCAACCGCACCTACGGTATTGCCAGATTATTTCGTTCACCTTCAAACAGCTGCCGGGCAGGCGACGTGCCTGGCCACGAAGAGGACAACGCTCATGGTCGAAAAAACCGTACCCACGCAAGTATTGCCCCCGGCAGGACCAGCCGCGGCAGCGGCGGTCGTAGCGACGCCAGCGCCTCGCCGTCGCAAGCGCTGGCAGGACGTGCCCATGAGTCAGCGCGTACGTGGAAAGGATATCCTCTGGGTCATTCTCTTCCTGGCGCCCTTTACGGTGCTCTATGTCGGCTTTACGCTCTGGCCGCTGGCCGCGACCGTGATCTACTCTCTCTTTGATTGGGACGGTAACGGCCCGCTTGTCGACTTTATCGCGCTGGAGAATTACACGACCATTGCCCGGGATCCCCTGTTCTGGCTGTCCTTTCGCAACACCCTTGTCTTTGCGATCCTGAACACCGTCATCAAGCTGCCCTTCTCGCTGCTGGCGGCCATTGTGCTGACTCGTCAGTGGCTCTGGGGCAAGCGCATCTTCCGCACGACCTTTTTTGCACCGCTGGTGATTCCGGTGGCCATGGCCGGCCTTATCTTTCAGCTCTTGCTCCATCCGGCCAACGGCGCAGTGAACGACTTTCTCATGAATCTGGGCCTGATCCAGCGCCCGATCGATTTTCTGGGCGACGAACGGCTGGCCCTTCTGAGCCTGGTCTTTGTCTCCATTTGGCAGATTTTCGGTCAGTACATGATCTATTGGATGGCCGCGCTGCAAAACGTGCCCGAGTCTCTTTATGAAGCGGCCGAGTTGGACGGCGCCGGCGAGTGGAACAAGCTGCTTCACATTACGCTGCCCATCATTCGGCCCGTGGCCGTCATCATTCTCTTCCTGGGTTTCGTCAACGCGCTCAAGGTCTTCGGCCTGGTCGTCACCATGACCGGCGGCGGCCCCGGCTTCCAGACCTATGTCGTGCCCTACTTCATTTACACCCAGGCCCTGGTCGATTTCCCCTTCCGCTACGGTTACGCGTCGGCTGCGGCCGTGCTCTTCGGAGTCACTATCCTGTTGGCCGTGACGCTGCAGGGTTATTTTGTTCGCCGAGCCGAGTCCGATCGCAAGGCATACGGAGTCTAGCCATGGTGCGCATGAATCGCTATCTTCGCTACAACCTCATCACGGTAGCAGTACTGGTCCTGATCGGCTTTTTCTGGATCTACCCCTTCTTCTGGGTCACCTTCGCGTCATTCAAGACGCCGGCGGAGATGTTTTCGGCCGGCGCCAAACTGCTGCCCAATCAGTGGGACTTCAACAATTTCGTACGCGCCTGGGACAAGGCCAACTTCAGCACCTATTTCTTCAACACGGTCCTGTATGCCATTGCCGCCACAATCATTGAGGTATTCAAGTCGTCCATGTGCGGCTATGTGCTGGGACGCTATCGCTTCCCGGGACGCAATCTGCTCCTGGGCCTGGTCACGGCCACGCTCTTCATCCCTATCGCCTCCATCATCCTGCCCCAGTTCAAGCTGGTTCAAGCCATGGGGCTGCTGAACACGCGCAGCGGCGTCATCCTGGCCATGTCCGGCGGCGCGGGCGCACTCTACGTGTTGCTCTTTACCGGCTTCTTCCAGACGCTGCCCGACGAACTATTCGACTCGGCCCGCATCGACGGCGCAAACTTCTGGCAGACCTTCCGGCTCATGCTGCCCCTGGCCCGACCCATCATTGCCACGGTCGTGATCTTCCAGTTCATGAATACCTGGAATGAATTCAATATCCCCCTGGTCTTCACGCTGGGGCGACCCGAGTTGCGCAACATGGCCGTCGGCATGTATGCCTTCCGGGGTGAGTTCTCTGTGGACTGGACGGGCTTCGCCGCGGGCACGACCATCTCGATTATCCCAGTCCTGATCGTCTTTTTCATCTTCCAGGGCTATTTCGTGAATGGCTTGGCCGGCGCAGTGAAACAGTAGGCATGGGTGAACCGCTTGTATACGGAATCGCAGCCTGAGCCTGTCGAAGGCGGATCTGTCGCGGATCCGCCTTCGACAGGGTCAGGCTGCGATTGATTATGACATACGCAGTCCTCGGCACAGAGTAGGAGAGAGCCATAATGCTGCGCAACACGGCTGTGCCCGTGCAGGGCTGGCGCTTTCGTTTCGAAGATGACGTTTGGACGCCCATCACCCTGCCCCATAGTTGGAATGCATTCGATGCGCTCCATGTCGGACCGGGCCGCTATCGGCGCGGAACGGGGCGCTACGCGACGACGCTCACTACGCCTGCCGACAAGCGCACCTTCCTCCGCTTCGGCGCGGCCAGCCAGAAGGCCGTCGTCTTCTGGAACGGTCGCAGAATCGGCCATCATGCGGGCGGCTATCTCCCCTTTACCGTGGAACTGCCGGCCGGTGAAATGGGCCGCCTGCACGTGGATGTGGACAATGCACCCGATGCCGATCTGATTCCCTCAGAACGCTCCGACTTTTTTCTCTACGGCGGATTGACGCGCCCCGTCTTGCGCTATGAAACCGGTCCGCTCCATGTCAAGCAGGTGAAGGTCGTCCCTCAACTCGAGAAAGGGGATGGCATCCTGCGGTTGGAAATCGACACGGATGGTCCCGTTTCACAACAGTCACGCGCGTCCATCGTCGTCAAGGAGCCGAATGACAGCGTTGTTGAATTCACGGAGGCGGCAATTAACGGCAACAAGACGACTTTAACGCTGCCGCCGGTTTCCCGACCCCGCCGTTGGTCACCTGAAGACCCCCAGCTCTACAAGCTCCGCCTTGCGCTCCATCACGACGGCGAGATATCAGATGCAGTTTCCCTACGCTTCGGCTGGCGCGCCTTCGACTTTCCGGCCGGCGGTCCCTTCCACCTCAACGGCGAGCGGCTCCTCTTGCGGGGGACCCACCGCCACGAAGATTGGGCCGGCTGCGGCAGCGCCGTGCCGGAGAAAGAGACCCGGTCCGAGCTCCAGGCGATCAAGGCCGCCGGTTTCAACTTCATTCGTCTTGGCCACTATCCGCAGGCCGACTATGTTCTCGATTTATGTGATGAACTGGGCTTGATCGTCTGGGAGGAGCTGCCCTGGTGTCGCGGCGGTGTGGGCGGAGGTCGCTTCAAGTACAATGCCCGAACCATGTTACACGATATGATCGTCGAGCACCGCCACCATCCGTCCATCCTCTTCTGGGGGTTGGGCAACGAGTTGGATTGGGAGAGCGATCATCCCGAAACGACCGACGACGACGTGCTGGCATTTTTGCGTTCACTCAATGCCTACGCTCACGAGCTGGACCCGACCCGCCTCACGGCCCTGCGCCGCTACGACCGGGGGGCGGACAGCGTTGATGTCTATTCGCCTTCCATCTGGTCAGGCTGGTACCGGGGTCGCTATGAAGACTATGCCCTTGCCCTACAGGACGCACAGCAGCGACATCCTCGCCTGCTGCATGTCGAGTGGGGCGGCGACAGTCACGTGGGCCGTCACA
>CAYZLP010000269.1:5622-6778 GCA_964478635.1 uncultured Caldilineaceae bacterium | reverse complement strand
ATCGGTGATCCGGCTATGGCCGAACCCGAAGCCGGCGACAAGGGCTATGACGCCATCGTCGATTGGCTGAGCATGGTCATCAAGCGGGATTTCGTCGACGAGCGCGAGTTTCGCGTCTAGACCACTGGTCCCAGGAGATCATAGCTTCAAATATGGTGGGAGTCACTGGCACAGCGCCGGACTGTCAACGACGACTCGTTCTGCCAGTGACTGTCACCCGGCAGCCATGATCTCATTACGCAATCAAATTAGATGTCGGCGCTGGCGGATTCCGCAGCCCGCGTGAGCACCCGCTGCAGCAGCACGCCGATCATTTCGTGGCGGTACGCCTTGGAGGCCCGGTGCTTGCTGGTGCGGAGGCGGGCCTGTTGCTGGGCGGCGGCAACGGTCGCCTCGACGAGCGCGGCGTTAAGAGGGGAACCTTCTGTCAGGACCGCTTCTGCTTCGGTGGCCCGAAAGGGGATGGGGCCGGCCGGACCGATGGCGATGTTTGCCTCGACCACGCGTCGGCGTGATTCGTCCAGCAGAAGCCGCGCGGCCACGCCCAGAATCGGCAAGGCTACGCCCTGGGGACGCATGATGCGGTCAAACGCACTGGCTTCCCCGGCACGGCGCAGGGGAAAACGAAAGCCGCCTAACATCTGATTGGCCGCCAGCACGTTCTTGCCCGGCCCGGCAAAGATGGAGAGCAGGGGTTGCCAGGCGCCCGTCACCGAACCATTCTCCAGAGTGCAGACCTGCACTTCTGCATCCAGCGCCAGAAGGCCGATGGTTCCGTCGGCCGCGGGCAGGGCATGGGCCACGTTGCCGCCGATGGTCGCAACGTTGCGGACCTGAGGCCCGCCTACGACGCTACAGCTTTCCACCAGCGCCCGGCCATGCTCCTGAACCAGGGGGCTGCGCTCGATCTGCGTATGGGTGACGGCCGCGCCGATTACCACGTGACCGTTCTCAGCGGCGATCTCGTTGAGACCCGCGATGCGGGTCACGTCGATCAGCACCTCGGCCGGGGCATGATTGCCGTATTCCATATCGAGAATCAGGTCGGTGCCGCCGGCGATCAATTGGGCCGCGCCGTCATAGCGCTGCATGAGCCCCAACGCTTCAGCAATGGACGTGGGGAGATGATACTCTTTCCAACGCGTCATGGGACAGC
>CAYZLP010000269.1:3431-5522 GCA_964478635.1 uncultured Caldilineaceae bacterium | reverse complement strand
GGAACTGACCGGATGGGGCGGATCCAAACGGATCAAATGAAAAAGAATCGTCCGTTATCCGCCCCATCCGTAATATCCGCGGTCTATCCTTCATCATTTCTGCGATATCGTTACCGGCTCGCGTAGCAGGATGATGGCATAGTCCCCTACCCGGCGGAATCCGATGGCCGCATAGGCGCGCTGGGCGGCCAGATTCTCTGCGCCGGTAAAGAGGATCGCAGTGGTGGTCCCTTCCGCTCGGGCATCGAGCAACGACTGCGCAACGGCCGCCCGGGCATAGCCCCGGCCGCGCCGCGCGGGCGGCGTGTAGACGCCGCCGATCTGTACCGCTTCCCGGGTGCGCGTGTTAAAGGCCGACATGGCGACCGGCTCGCCGCCGACCTCGGCCACCCAGCACTCGCCCGCTTCCTGCAGCCTGCGGACGGCGTCCTCGCAGTGGCGCCTCACGTCCGGCGTGTCGGTCACGCCCAGCGCTTCGACGTTGTAGGCGGTGCGCCAATCGGCCAGCAGGGGGATATCGGCAGGAAGAGCGCGTCGCACCCGGATGGCGCCGCCCGCCAGGGGCTCCGGCATGACGAGTGCATCCAGCGTCAGCGCAAAGAGATCCTCGCGGTCCGCCAGGCCGAGCTGCAGCGGTGAAACGTCCAGCGCGTCCAGCACGGCGAAGGCCTGTTCCGCCGGGCCAAGGATCCCGTGAACTGCGCGCCCCGAGCCCTTCACCGCCAATCGCCAAAGGGCATCCAGGTGTTCGGGCGGGCTCTGGGTGATCAGGTTCCCGTTCCAGTAGTGGCTCACCACGCCGACGATTTGATCCCCCGCGAAGGCCGCTGCATAGGCGCCGTGCGCGCGTTCATCTCGATCGCGCAGTCCCGACATGCGCATGTTGCCCAACAGAAACATAGACGAAGCCAGCCGCGGCGTTAAGAACGCCTCCAACGCAGCCTCGTCGCCGGGTTCCAATATTCGGTACATAGGATCTCCCTGAATGCGGACTGGCGCCTTGCTCTTCTGAATACCAGGTATTACACCGGACTCAGGCTTCGACAGGCCCAGCCCGCGGTAGAGTTGCGCAGCGAGAAATCAGGCTTCGACAGACTCAGCCCGCGGTCGCTGCCCATCGACAATCGAAAATCGACCATCGACCATCGACAATCGACCATCCCACTACGGCTCCTCCCCCAACACCACCTCCAACTCCGTCTCCACACTGCCCCGGAGCAGGGTAACGGTTACCGGTTCACCGGCCCGATAGTTGTCGGCAAGAACCTGCTGCAGTTGTTCGAGGCGGGTTACCTCCACGCCGTCTATCGCCACCAGGATGTCCCCGCCCAGATAGATCAGTTGATTGCCCAGAAGCGCCTCGCGCTGGGCGCCCTGCACGCCGGCCAGATCCAGCGGACTGCCGTCATACAGTTGCACCAGGAGGAGGCCCCGGTCCACCGGCAGCTTGAGCGTTTCGGCCAGGCCCGGCGTGATGGTATAGGCATAGCGCACCCCCAACCAGGGATGGGGAAAGCGGCCGACTTCCAGCAGGTCGGGCAGGAGGCGCTTCACGGTATCGATGGGCACGGCGAAGCCGATGCCGGTGCTGGTGCCCGTGGGGCTGAAGATGGCCGTGTTGATGCCGATGACGCGCCCGTTGGAATCGAGCAGGGGCCCGCCCGAATTCCCCCGGTTGATCGCCGCGTCGGTTTGGATGATGCCGGTGATGGTCCGCCCTTCGGGCCCCTCCAGGGTCCGATCCAGGGCGCTGATGACGCCGGTGGTGAGGGTGCGGCTGAACTGGCCGAAAGGGTTGCCGATGGCGATGGCTCGCTGGCCCACGACCAGGTTCGATGACGCCCCCAATTCCACCGGGGTCAAGCGTTCCGCCGGTACGTTGACCTTGAGCACGGCAACGTCGTTACGCGGATCGACGCCCACGATCTCCGCCTGGACGATGGTTTCGTCATCAAGATTGACTTCGATGCGCTGGGCGTTTTCGATGACGTGGTAGTTGGTGAGGATGCGACCCTCCGTGTCGAGCACGAATCCCGAACCGGAGCCTTCCTCGGGAATGACCTCGTAGAAGAAGCCGCGCCGGTAGGTCTC
>CAYZLP010000269.1:0-3331 GCA_964478635.1 uncultured Caldilineaceae bacterium | reverse complement strand
AGAGAGGAGGGAGAGGCAAAGAATTGACCAGATCTTCATCCGCATAGTCTCATTGTAGCATGATCTTGCCAGAGATTGGTTTGCGCCATCCGGCAGATCATGCAACGATGTGGCGTTTGCCGACGTTATGATATACTAGCGCCTGGTCCACATGTCCGGACGCAAACCAACTTTCACCGACGCTCAAATTGATTATCCTATGAATCGAACTCGTGCGCTTTTGATCCCGCTCTTGCTTCTTGTCCTTGCGTTGCTGGCCGCCTGTGCCAGCGCAGCGCCGGCGCCGACGCCCACACCTACCAAGACGCCGGCCATGGCTGCGGCTGCCGAACAGGCCGCCACGCCCACACTGCCCCCGCCCACGGCGACGCCCGTTCCGGTCGCGGAAGATCCGCCGACGGCCACGCCTCGCCCCGACAACATTTCGCCCTACACCGGCCTGGAAGCGGAAGATCCTGTCTGGCTGACGCAGCGCCCCATCTTCATCTGCGTCAACAACGATGCGGTCGGCCGCTCGGCCCACCACGGCCTGAGCCGGGCCGACCTGGTCTATGAGTATATCGTGGATGGCTTCAGCCTGACGCGTCTGACCGCCATGTACCAGAGTCAAAACGTGGATCGGGTAGGACCGGTTCGTTCCGCTCGCTTTCCCAATGTCTGGATGACCTACATGTATGACGGTGGTCTGGCCTGTTCGGGCGGTAGTGATGAAATCCGCTACATCTTGAAAAACGAAGTGGGCTTCCCCTATTTGGATGCCGACATCGACGACCCGTCCCAGACCCGCTATTTCTTCAGCATTGGCGATGATTATCGGACGCGCATGCAGACCAGCCCGGACGGCGTGCGTCAGTGGCTGGCCGACAGCAGCGCCCAAAAAGCGTGGGACCGCCCCGGCTTCTCCTTCAGTGAAACCCCGCCGGACAACGCGGCCGGCGATGCGAGCTCCGTCGCGATCGCCTATCCGGGCGGCAATGGCGTGGAGTGGCGCTATGATCCCAGCCTGGGCGGCTATGCCCGCTTCCAGGGTGGGCAGCAGCAGTTCGATCTGGGCAATAATGAGCCCATCGTGGCCCAGAACGTCATCGTACTGGCCGCGCCGCATGAACTGACCGACATCGTCGAAGACTCGCTGGGCACCCTGGGCGTTGATGTGCAGCTCTATGGCTTTGGGGATTTGCGCGTCTTCCGCGACGGCAAAGTGTATGAAGGGACGTGGCGCGCCGATCCGGAGACGCCGCCACGACTGCTGGGACCGGGCGAGGTGACCATCGATTTGCAGCCGGGACAGAGCTGGTTCCAGATCGTGCGGGATATCACGGAAGCAAGTTACTGATCGCGCCGGCGCGCCGCGCAATCCAGCCAACCACTGTTGGCTGTAATATCTACCGACATCATCTAGCGTGAAGGGAAAAGCTATGGGCAACCGAACCGGGCAGTCGCAACGACAACGATTCTCACTGCGCAACGTGCGTTGGGCGCTGCTGCTGGCTGTGACGGCCCTCCTGGCGGGCGCCGGCGCCCTTGCGATCGGCGTTGCGCCCCTGGCCGCACAGGATGCCGAACCCACGGCTGCCGAACCCACGGCCGTCGAACCCACGGGCGCCGCTGAGGAAGAAGGCTACTTCTACACGGTGCAGAGTGGCGATTCCTGGGGCCTGGTCAGTCAGCGGACGGGCGTCTCCTTCGAAGAATTGCAGGCTGCCAATCCCCAGGCCGTGCGCACGAACAACTGGCTGGTCGTGGGCGAAGAACTCTTTATTCCGGCCCCCCAGGATCAGCAGCGGGAAATCTATATCGTACGCGCCGGCGAGTCGTGGAACAGTATTGCCGCCCGTTTTGATGTGCGCGCCCAGGACCTCCGTGACGCCAATCCGGCTCTCGTGCGCCCCGGTCTCGTGCTCTATCGCGGCGACCGCATCCTGATCCCCACCCCGGAACTGCTCGCCGAGCAGGCGGCTGCCACGGGCACGCCAACCGGCGAACCGATCGAGGAGCCAACCGAAGAGCCGACTCAGGAGCCTACGGAGGAGCCAACCGAAGAGCCAACCGAAGAGCCAACCGAAGAGCCGACTCAGGAACCTACACCCGAACCAACCGAAGAGCCGACCGAGGAACCGACAGAGGAACCTACGGAAGAGCCCACACCGGAGCCAACCGAAGAGCCGACCCAGGAGCCTACACCCGAACCAACGGAAGAGCCGACCGAGGAACCAACACAGGAGCCTACAGAAGAGCCTACGCCGGAGCCCACCGAAGAACCGACGGAAGCTCCGGCTGAGGAAGAGTCCGGCTTGCCCGAAGTCTATGTGGTACGGCCAGGTGATTCCTGGATCAGCATCGCCACTGCCCTTGGTCTGGAAGCGGCCGACCTGCAGGCCGCCAATCCCGGCTTGCTCCGGCCCGGCCTTGTGGTGCGGCCCGGCGATGAGATTGTCATCCCCCAGCCCGGCGCTACGCCCGCTCCGGAGGAAGCGCCGATCGGCGCCGGTGATGTCATTACCATTACGGCAACGCTGACCCCGACGGAAGAGGCGGCCGCGGCCGTGACGCCCGGGTGCCCGGAGAGCATCAGCGCCTATGCCGAACAAGCCGCCGGCCTCCTGGAAAGTGGTGACTTGGAGACGGTGCTTGGTCTGCTGGAAACGTGCGGCGCCATCCGGGAAGATTCGGTGACCCGGGGCGACTGGACGGGAGACGGCCTTGAGGATCTGCTGCTCATTTACAATGATCCCGCGATCACGGGCACGGTGGCCGCATCGGATCTCCTGATCCTAAACGGCACGGACGAGGGCTTTGCCCTTGGACACCGAGCGCGCCCGGCCGGTGAGGTACGGCTACTTACCATCGAGGATCTGAATCTCGACGGTCAATTGGACATCGTTTGGGCCGATACGACCTGCGGCGCCAGCACCTGCTTTGACAGCGTCCACGTCCGGAGCTGGACGGGCGCAGAATGGGCCGATTGGACGGACGGCACCATCACCATGGCCTATGCCGAAATCAACCTTGAGGACAGCAGCGCGGAGGGCCAAGGCAGTGAAATCGGGCTGCGCGGCGGCGTATACGGCAGCGTGGGCGCCGGTCCCCAGCGCAGCCGCACGGAGCTTTGGGGCAGCGTCGGCGGCGCCCCCTATGCCCTCCTGGACGAGGCTTTCGAGGCCAATAGCTGTCTCTATTTCACCGTGCTGGACGCCAACAGTGCCTTTGCCGAAGGCACCGAGGACGGCCTGCTGCGGGCGGAAGAGCTCTACACCGAGGCGATCGGCAATGAAGAGTTGACCCAATGCTGGGTGCGCCCCGACGAGCTGAACGAACTGCGCAGCTTCAG
>CAYZLP010000268.1:4303-6787 GCA_964478635.1 uncultured Caldilineaceae bacterium | reverse complement strand
GTCTGAGCCGGACGATCGGCAAATGGTCCCAATCCAACGAAATCGACGACTTCCCGAGCCCTGGCTTGCGCCTGGGCCGCGCTGCTGATGTGTAAAAAGACCCCAACCTGCACATTGTCGACGACCGAGAGCTTGGCGAAGGGCTTGGCGATCTGAAAGGTCCGGGCAATGCCTCGCTGGCAGACGCGGTGGGGCGGGCCGCCGGTGATTTCCTCACCGCGATAGTAGATTGCGCCTCTGGTGGGCGCGAAGCGGCCGCTGATCATGTTGAAGAGCGTCGTCTTGCCGGCGCCGTTGGGCCCGATCAGCCCCAGGATTTCGCCCTCCATCAGGTCGAGCGTAACATCCTTCACTGCGACGAGGCCGCCAAACTGCTTGGTAACGTTGCGGATTTCAAGTAGCGGACTCATTGGAACTCCTCATGCGATACCAGAGTTTCTTCGTTGTGCCGACAATCCCATCGGGCATGAAGAGCACAACGACGATCAGAATAAAGCCGAAGAGCATCGTGTCGACCCCGGCCCGCCCCTGGATGAAATCCAGAAAGGGCGGCGGATTCCGGACGATACTGCGCGTGAATTCCGCCAGGGGCGTGAGCAACATCGCACCGACGAGAGGGCCCCAGATCGTGCCGACACCGCCAACGATCGGTCGCAGAAGAATCTGCACAGACACGTTGACGCCAAAGGCAAGGGTGGGATCGATGAAGAGAAACTGCTGCGTAAAGAAGCTGCCGCCGATGGCCGTGAGCGCAGCGCTGATGGTGACAGCGATCACCTTGTAGCGGAGCACGTTGACGCCCAGCGCGGCCGCGGCCTCCTCGTCTTCGCGGATGGCCTGGAAATAGTAGCCGAGCTTGTTGTGGGTAATCCAGATGGTAATGGCGTAGCCGACCACAAAGAGACCGATGATCACGTAGAGATAGTTGGCGATGTTCTCTTCAAACTGCATGCGGATCCAGGAATCGCCCCGGGCCAGGGGGATATGGATGCCGATGGAAGTGTTAATGAATTCCCATTCGGTGGCCAGCAGCCGTACCATCTCGGCAATGGCAAAGGTGCCCAGAGCGAAGAAGTGCCCGCGAATGCCGAAGCGGAAGAGGAGCCAGCCAATGGCGGCGCCGAAGAGCCCGGCCAGCAGCGCGCCCACCAGCATCCCCAGCCACGGCGTGAGGCGAAAATCGACCAGCAGCACCGTCGACGTATAGGCACCGATGCCGAAGAACATGGCGTGACCGAACGAAAACTGGCCCGCATATCCACCCATGATGTTCCAGGCGTTGCCCAAATAGGCCCAGTAGAGGATGATGATAAAGATGCTCGTCTGAAACTGGTTCAGAAAGTTGGAGAGAATGAGAAAGAGTCCCGCCAACCCCAACAGGACGAGCAGATCACGGTAGAGCGGTCGCAGGTTCATCCGCCGCTCCTTCCCAGGAGGCCTTGCGGCCGGAAAAGCAGTACCAGAATGAAGACGACAAAGACGCCGATCAACTTGGTCGAGCTGGGCAAGAAGACGACGCTGAGTTCCTGGGTAAGCCCAATGACAAGACCGCCCAGCAGCGCGCCGGGTACACTGCCCATGCCGCCCAGTACGACAATGACAAAGGCCGTAATGTTGAAGACATTGCCCACCAGCGGATCCACGGCCAGGAAGGGCAGCACCACTGCGCCGGCCGCGCCGACGCAGGCCGTGCCCAGCCCGAACGTGATGAGCGCAATCCGGTCGATATTGATGCCGACAAGGCGCGCGCCTTCTTTGTCCTGGGCGGTGGCGCGGATGGCCCGACCGAGGTTGGTGCGCTGAAGCAGCAGGTAGAGTAACACGGCGATGATGACGGCGAAGACAAAGGCCATGAGGCGGGTCAGTGTGATGGTCGTGCCTGCGATGCGCAGGGGAAAGTCCAAGACAAGCGGTCCCAAGTCGAACGCCTCCCGCTCATACGGCAAACGAATCGCCTGAGGCGTCGCCGAAAAGGTCACCAAGAGCAAGTTCTCAATAAAGAGCGCCAGGCCCAGGGTCAGCAAGAGTTGGTTGTGGGCCGGCGCGTTGCGCGCCGGATGAATGACGAGTCGCTGAATAAGCGCGCCGAGCAAGAACAGAACCGGCGCCACAATCAGAATTGCCAGGTATGGATCGATGCCGGCGTAGCGATTGAGCACCAGCGTGAGATACATGGCCACGGTCAGCAGCGCGCCGTGGGCAAAGTTGATGATGTCCAGTACGCCGAAAATGAGCGTCAGGCCCATCGCGACGAGCCCGTAGACACCGCCGACCAGAATGCCGGTGACCAGGGCCTGGCGCAACACGACGCCATTCCGGTCCCACCATTCCGGCCGGTGCATGCCGAGCACGACGGCCAACACGCCGGCGCCAATCAGGATGGCCAGCGTAATCAGCCAGGTTTTACGTGTGTCGGTCATCCCGCATTCCCTCTTGTGATGCCGTATGTAGAGACGTTGCAGTGCAACGTCCCCGGTTGCGACA
>CAYZLP010000268.1:2514-4203 GCA_964478635.1 uncultured Caldilineaceae bacterium | reverse complement strand
GGGTAGAGACGTTGCAATGCAACGTCTCCGGTTGCGACAGGGTAGAGACGTTGCAATGCAACGTCTCCGGTTGCGACAGGGTAGAGACGTTGCAGTGCAACGTCTCTACGGGGTTGGTTTATTGATTCCAGGGCACGCAGGGCACGATGGGTTCGCTCTCGGCCAGCTCCGTCGGCCAGACCTGGTTGATCGCGCCGTCCTGGACCTGCATGACCACGGGACTGGCGACAACGTTCTCGCCGGCCTCGTCAAAGGCGATCGCGCCGCGGTAGGGCAGGATGTGATCGGCATAGTTGGTTTCGGCCAGGGCATCGCGAATTGCAGAAGGATCTCCCGAACCGGCACGATTGATGGCGTCGGCGATGATATAGGCGGCCTGGTAGGAAAGGACGGCGCCGGTGCGCATTTCCTCACCATAGGTCTCCAGGTACTTGTCACGTACGGCAACGGCATTGGGATTGGAGGCATCCCAGTGATAGTTGCTGTCCATGAAGCACTGGGCCAGATCGCCGGCATCGGTCACGAACTGGGGCACATCGTAGGTGCCCTGGGCCACGCCGTAGATCAGCTTGACGTCCAACTCGACATCTTCGGCGTTGCGGGCGGCCAACAGACCGTCATTGTAGTAGCCGGTCACCACGAGGACGTCGGGGCCCAAGGAGTTGATGCGGGTCATCTCCGTCGTCAGGTCGGTGACGCCGAAGGGATCGTAGCCGATCTCTTCCAGGGATTCCATGCCCAGAGCCTCTGCCTCGGCCACAAAGGCTTCACGCACGCTGTCGCCAAAACCGGTCGTGCCGTCGAAGAGATAGACATAGCTATTCAGCTCTTCACCGGTTGCTTCGGCCATCTCCTGGAGGAAGCGGGCGCCGTTCACGCCCATGGAGGTGGCGTTCGGCTGGAGGCGGAAGGCGTACTGGTAGCCCTGCTGCAGAATCGAATCGGCCACGGCCACATCAATCACCAACGGCACGCTCTCCCGCTCGGCAATCGCGGCAACGTTCGCCGTCACCGCCGACTGGAAGCAGCAGACCAGCGCGGCTGCGCCGTCGTTGACCAGGCGCTCGGCCTCGGTCTGGCCCACTTCGGCGGAACCGGTGGAGTCGGCCGAGAGATACTCAAGCATGACGCCGTCCAGCACGCCGCCGGCTGCGTTGATCTCTTCGATGGCCATCTGCAAAGCATTGTCCATCTGAATGCCGTCGGCCGCCAGACCGCCGGTAAGCGGGTGGATGCCGCCGATCTTGATGGTGTCGCCCTCCATAGCAGCCTCTTCCCCTTCGGCAGCGGCTGCTTCCTCAGCCGGCGCCTCGGTGGCGACTGCATCAGCGGCCGCATCAGCGGCCGCATCGGCAGCCGGTTCGGCCGGGGCTTCAGGCGGCACGCAGGCCGTCAGGATCAGCGCCAGCATCACCAACACGAATAACAGCGGTTTGAATTTCAGCATGTGTCACCTCCGATGACAGTCAACAGATAAGGATTTGAGAGAAAATCCAGGTTTGGCATACACAGAACAGATCACCTTGACCGCGTCGGTACCAGAGGACCGATCCGTGCCTCGGCTTCCAGGCCGCCTAGCCGCGCCCACAGGGCCGGCACGGCATCGGGCCCAATGGTTGGCTCGGTCAAGGCGGCGAATTTGGCGTAGAGCGCCTCCGCCGACATGGGCTTGTCCGGATCGCCCGTCGT
>CAYZLP010000268.1:0-2414 GCA_964478635.1 uncultured Caldilineaceae bacterium | reverse complement strand
GACGAATAGGGTTTGAAATAGCCGCGCATGATTTCGTAGCGCGCGCCCAGTTCATCGACCAGCGCAGCCGGTTGCCAGTCATCTCCCAGAATTCGGCCGAAGGTCACCGCGGCGCCGTCGGTCAGTCCTTGGAAGCCCATTTCGACCAAATCGGCGGCGAAGAGACCCAGCCGATTGACAACGCCCGGATAGGTATTGCGCACGTTGGCCCCCGCAATGGCGGCGTCAAAGGCGGGCGTAATCGCATAGGAAGCGGCAATGTCGAGGGCCCGGGCCATCTGTCCGGCGTCGAAGCCCTTCATCCAGCCCGCTACCGTGGCGGCCCCCAAAACGCCCCAGGCGCCGAAGGGATGAATGCCAATCCGGAGCGGACCGGCAATCCCGCAGCGGGCGGCAACCTCATAGCCGGCAATCAGGGCCGTGATCAGGTCCCGACCGCTGCGCCCTTGAGCCTCGGCCAGGGCCAGGGCAGTGGGCACGGCATGAATGGCGGCGTGGCCGCGCATGAAGGCGTGTCCCTCGTCCATCTCCAGTGCACAGCCGGCCGTTGCGTGGACCAGGGCCGCCCAATCGGGTGTCGTTTTGCCGTCCAGACCCATCAATGACGCATCCCCCGGTGCGTGGGCGAGCGCATGCTCGGCCAGGACCCGGTTTTCCGGCTCCCGCAGGCCGGCCACCGTCGTCGCCACGCTGTCGCGCATCACCCAGCCGGCCCGTTCGACAACGGCCTCCGGGAGATCTTCAAAGCGTAGATTGGCGGCAAAATCGGCAAGTTTCTGGAGTGTCATTCCTTGATCTCCCTTGCCGCGTGGCGCCCTGCGAGCATGCCGTAGCCCAACGCGGTCAGGAGGCCGTTGCCAGAGAGATAGCCACCCGGTCCGTGGCCGCTGATGCCGGCCGCGACGCCGCCGCCGGCGTAGAGATTGGGAATGGGCATGCCGTCTCTGCGCAGGACCCGACCGTCGAAGTCAACCTGCAGCCCGCCCTGGGTGTGAAAGAGCGCGCCGGTCACCTTCACGCCATAGAAGGGTCCCTCTAATCGCCGGCAATCAGGTCGGCCATAGGGATCGGGCGCTGCGCCCTCGGCGTATCGATGATAGTCCTCCAACGTGCTGGCAAGCGTTGCCCCCGGCAAGCCAAGCTGCGCGGCAAGCTCGTCGATGGTGGACCCTTTGCGGATCGCATTAGCCGCCAGCGCATCATGATAGTCCTCAAATTGAAGCGCAAGCTGATGAAGCCGCTCGTCATAGATATTCCAGGCCACGCCGCCGGGTTGGGCAAGGACGGCCAGCGCGTGCTCTGAATAGCCGCTCGATTCATTCCCGAACCGCTCACCCTGTTCATTGACCTGGAAGCCGCCTTCCATGATGATGGCATAGGTAATCAGAATCGAGTGGGGGACGGCCACCGACGCATGGGACTGATATGCATCCATGAAAGCAGTCTCAGCGCCAAGCTCCATGCCCCAAAGGATACCCTCGCCCGTATTGCCCTCCCCCCCGAAGTAGAGCGCGTCGGCCATGGCCGGGCAGTAGCGGGCCACCATCGCCTCATTGCCTGCAAAGCCATTGCTGGCCAGGATGACCTTGCGGGCCTTTACCCGCTCGACCCGATCGCCGTATTGGACGACGACGCCTGCGACCGCGCCGGCGTCGGTCACAATCAGGTTGGTCGCCGCTGCATCGGTAATCAACTCGGCCTGGGCGTGCTTTTGGACGGCCGCCCGCAGGTCGGCCACCAGGGCGCCACCGGTACGATTGGGCGGCGCGTGCATGCGGTATTCGGTGTGCCCTGGATACTTGAAATCATCGATGAAGACGAGCTCCACGCCCACGTCGTCCACCAGCCACTCGACCATGCCGGGCGCGATCTCGGTCAGATGGCGGGTCATGGCCGGGTCGGAGGTGTGGTGATTCTTGTGAAAAATGTCGGCGGCAAAATCTGCCGGTGTCTCCTCAATCCCGGCCGCGCGCTGGAAGCGGGTGCCCGCGGCCGGGATCATGCCGCCCGAACGCGCCGTGTTGCTCCACGGTCGGGCCTGCTTTTCCAGGACGAGGGCCTCCACGCCGCCCTGGGCTGCAGCCATGGCCGCGGCCAGCCCGCAGCCGCCGCTGCCGACGATGATAACGTCCGTGTCAAATGACCAATTTCCTGTTTCCCGTTCCAGCATGGCGTTATCCCCAGTTGTGATTGCAGCTATCCTTCCGTCATGTTGCGAATCTCGTAGCGGAAGGAATCGCCCCGATACATGGCCCGCATATCTTCGATGGGCACGCCCGTGTGACTGACCAGCAGACGACGGATCATGAGCATCGGGCTGCCCGGTTCCACGTCCAGCAGGCCGGCCACGTCATCGGGTGCGGGAATGGCTTCCAGAATGCGGTCGGCCCGGCTCCCGTCGAGCAGACCGTTGC
>CAYZLP010000267.1:2954-6818 GCA_964478635.1 uncultured Caldilineaceae bacterium | reverse complement strand
CCAAGCCGGCGTGCGGTGTGTCGCCACAACGTTGAGTGTAGCATGGGCAAAATGCTAGCAGAGGTGTCCCCAAATGCAAAATCGGGCGTAGGGCTTTGGTCCGGTTCCGGTCAGGGAAGCGTCTCGCTTTGACGGGAATTTTGGTCAGTGCTATACTCTCGTAGTGTGATCGTAGGCGGTCCGACGCGTAATCATGGCCTTTGCGCTCGCCGCCGGTATGAAATCAGCCAGCCCCAACTCACACGCATCTGCAGTGCCTTCCATTCTTTTTCCATCGAGTATGCAGTGACTTCGGCCAGGCTGCACTGCTGGAGGGAAGACTTGAGCCCTCGTGTTCGAGCTTTTATTGTCATCTGTATGCTGTCCGGTCTCGCTACTCTCGCCGGATTCGCCTTTGGCCGAAGTGGCCTTTCATCCTGGCCGATTTCCCAGGATGCAGCCGCCCGCGTGCTCAGCGTTGTGAACCAGGCTCAGTTTTTGTCTACGGCGCCGAATCTTGCTTCGCCTTCGGACGAAATGGCGCGCTTTTCCACCAGGCCTGAGGATATTCCGCCCCTGCGGGCTGCCGCCGGGCATTCTGCCGCCTCGGTCGCTGCCCAGGCGGCTGAAGCCCGCATTCTTCCCCCCTCCTGCCAAAATCCAGCGACTGATTCCTCCGCGACCGCGGGCTCGTCCGCGTCTATGGGAAACAGCGACCCGCCGCTGGTCATTGGCGCCATTTTGCCTCTTTCCAGCCCCGGCGCTTTCGATGCGGGCTTTGCCATGCAGTTTGCTTTGAACACAGCCGCCAAAATTGTCAATCGGGAGGGCGGAATCAACGGCCGGCCGATTCGTCTGGTAACTTATGATTCCGCCGGCATTCCACGGCGGGGCGCACTCTATGCCGAGCGCCTGATCACTATGGATTGCGCGGCCGTGATCGTAGGTCTGTTTCACGACAATGTGGCGGCCGCCGTCCTCGATGTGGCCGGAAATTACTCCGTGCCGGTCATCATCACGGGCGCCCGGGACGAGCGACTCACGGCCGACCAGTCGCCTGTGGCCTTTCGCATTGCCCCGACCGACGCCGTGCGCGATCGGAATTTGGTTGATTTTCTGAAATCCCGATTTTCGACCGACTCGGCGCAAGTCTGGCGCGATGGCGAGGCCACCGTTATCTATGTTACCGAGAACTACGCAATGGAGAACCGCCACGGCGAGAATGTGATTGCGCTGATGGAAAACGCCGGTATGACGGCCAAAGCCCTGCGCGTCGATCTGCCCATTACTGACCTGTCCCCTACGCTGACGCGCATTCTGGCCGGCAAGATGCCGCCCGATGCCATCGTGCTCGATTTGCCGGCGTCGGCCGCGGGCGCACTCCAGGCCCGGCTGCTCGATCTGGGCATCGGCCCCGCAACCGGCACCCTGATCATAGCCGACGGTCCGGAGCAGAGTGACCAGCTCGCCATCGGCAGTGAGACGGGCGCGCCGTTGATCGTGGGCTGGGATGGACCCTGGCCTTCGACCGTGCACGACGCCGGGCGGCCTCTAATTGCAGATTTTGCGGGCTATTTCGATCGCTGGCCTGAGCCGATTGCTTTCCAGGCGTACGATAGCTTGCTGCTGGCCGTAGATGCGCTCCGTCGCACCGAAACGCTGGCCGGAGCCGATATCATTGGCGCGCTGGAAGCGACGGATATCCAGCTGGGGAGCGGACGCTATCATTTCCCCTATGGTGCGGGCCGACTGCCGGAAGAGTCGGGCGCATCCCGCGAAGCATGGCACCAGTGGATGGAGCCGCACCTGCTTTACCTGCAATTGAGTCCCGCTGCCGAACCCCTTTCTGATGCCCAGGTCATCTGGCCGTAGTTGAGTCAGAGCTCCACGGCCGGCCTCGGGCCATCTTCCGCACGCTCACAAGGTACTGAGTCCATCATCCTTTTACTGCGCTTTGACCTCGTGGGAGCGACATGCTATACTCTGGCCCGAGTCGCTCCGGAATGTCGCTCCAGTTTCCGACCAAAGAGCAGCCAAAACGACGATTGCTTACGTGCTAAGCTTGACGATTAACATTCTCCCGATGTGTTTTCGTTATCTGCACTTCCAACAGCGCCCACGTTTGATTCTTTCAACAGATATCCAGTTCTCAAACATGAGGACTACAGCAAACGCCCGCCTGTGGTGAACCGTTGAATAGTCGACATCCTCATGCATCGCCTGAACCTTGGGTGACTGCACTTTTATTTCTTGCTCGAGCCTGTGCGACCATGCACGCCACACCGTCACAAGGAGAAAAGGACATGCTCAAACTCAATTCACCACGCTGGTTCCTCACCCTGCTCATCGTGCTGCTGGCCCTTGCCGTGAGCGCCTGTGGGGCTCCGGCCGCGCAGGAGACCGTCGGCGAAGCGCCGGCGGCCGAAGAGGCCGCCCCGGAGGAGGCTGCCACGGAAGCGCCGGCCGAAGAGGCGGCCACCGAAGAAGAAGCCGCCGCCGATACCACTGAAGAGGTGGCCCAGGCCGACGGCGAAGTAATCAAGATTGGTGCTCTCGCTCCCCTGTCGGCGCCCGGTACCGTCGTGGGCGGCGAAGCCATGGTCGACGCCATGCGCATCGCTGAAGAAGAGATCAATGCCAATGGCGGATTGCTGGGCCGACCGGTGGAACTGGTTGTAGAAGATACGGAAGGACTGCCCGAACGCGGTACGGCTGTCATGGAGAAATTGATCAACCAAGATCGGGTTGTGGCTGTCGGGGGCGGTTACCACAGTTCTGTTGGCGTCGCCGCTAAGGAAGTGGCCCACGACAACGGCATTCCCGTTGTCTTCGCCGAGACGTGGAATGATACGATTACGAGTTCCATGTATCCGGAAATCTTTCGAATTGCGCCCCTGAACTCTGAAGTTACGGCAGTCGATCTCAACTGGCTGACCAGCCTGCCCTATACCATCGAGAAGGTCGTCATTCTCACTGAGAACACCGACTACGGCATTCCGGCCGCCGAGGAGACGGCAGCAGGTCTTGCGGATGCGGGGATTGAGTCGGTGACCTTCCAGACTGACATCGGCACGCAGGACTTCTCAAGTATCATCGATCGGATTCGCGCCGAGGAACCCGACTTTATTATGGTGCTGAATACTGGCGAGGCCGGCTTCAATTTCCAACAGCAGGCCGCCGAGCAGGGCATCGGTCCGCAAGATGTACCCATGCTCTGTAATCAGGACGGTCTGGAGAGCAATGCCTACTGGACGAATGTGCCGGACGGCAATCTCTGCTTCCTGCGCCGCGTTGGCCTGCCCGTGGAGCTATACAGCGACGTGGCCAACTCATTCGTTGAACGTTACGTGGAGCGCACCGGTAAGACGACGGCCGAGTCCTATGCGCTGGAAGCTTACGATTCCATCATGATTATCGCCCAGGCCATCGAAGAGGCCGGCTCGACCGACCCGGCGGCCATCATCACGGCCCTGGAAAACATTGAATACGAGGGCGCGCTGGGAACCATCACCTTCCCGGTCAACTCCTCCAATCCGCCTGAAGCGGCTGGCCTGGATCCCAAGTGGTGGCACCAGTTCCCGGAACCGGCTATCACCATCGTCCAATACCAGGAAGAGGGACAGGACTCTTTGGATGCTCCCGTCGTTTTCCCGGAGGTTTACCAGACTGGTGAGATTGTCTGGGTAGGCGAATAGTTCCTCCCGGATAAGGAACGGTAATACCTCGAGCCGGCACTACAGCAATCGAGTCGCCACGGCGGCTCGATTGCTGTGGCAGTCGCCGCACCTCTGCAGCAATCAAGCAGGTTACATTCTGCTGCGCAATCCTCGGTAAGGTCTATTCCATGGCCAACAGTCAAATCTTCATTGCGGCACTGGTCTGGGT
>CAYZLP010000267.1:0-2854 GCA_964478635.1 uncultured Caldilineaceae bacterium | reverse complement strand
TTCTTCTTGCAGTATCTGGTCCAGGCGCTGGTCGGCGCGAATCCGGTAAAGGCGCCCCGTTTTTTCGACTTTCCGTCCATCGCCGTACCCAGTGAAGAGGATCCTTACCTCATCCGCACAACGGCCGGAAACCTGCGCCTATTCGATACGATCTCGATCCCCAATCCGCGCTTTGTTTCGGCCGTCATTTCCGTGCTACTGCTTCTGCTGCTTATGTGGTATCTCTATCGCACTTGGACGGGGCGCGGCTTGCGCGCCGTCAGCCAGGATCGGCAAGCTTCCGCGGTGGCCGGAATTAATCCATACAGGATGAATACACTGGCCTTTGCCCTGGGCGGAATGCTGGCCGGCCTTTCGGGCGCGACCTTGGTTCAGGTCTTTGCCTGGTTGCCCCAGGTCGGTATTCCTGCGGCGGCGCGCTCTTTTGTCATCATCGTCTTGGGCGGCATGGGCTCCCTGCCCGGCGCTTTTGTAGGCGGCATAATTGTCGGTTTGGTTGAAGCCCTCGGCGTCGGTTGTATGCCCGATCCGACACGGGCGGCGGCCTACATCCCAGCCTACGGCATGATCATCCTGACCCTGACCCTTCTGCTCAAGCCGACGGGCCTGTTCGGGAAGGAGCTCTGATGAAACGTTCCACCTATGTTGGAGCCGCCCTGCTGGCCATCGTCGTGATTCTCCTGATTATTGCGCCGATCTGGATCAGCGATTCGCCCTACTTGATGCACATCGCCATTACTGCCTTCTTCTATGCCATCCTGGCCGCCAGCTGGTCACTGCTTGCCGGCTATGCCGGGCAGTTCTCCTTTGCCCATATGGCGTTTATGGCGATTGGCGCCTATACAGCTGCACTCTACGGCACCTATATTCGCATTACCACAGCGCCGACTGAACTGTGTCGGGAAATCCCCTTTTTCGGTCGCTGGCTGGTCTTGCTTGACCCCATCGGCATCAGCCAAAGCGGCCGCGAGAACTGTCTCGATCTGGCCAAGCAAACCATGCCGGCCGGTACGGTAATCATCCAGCCATCTATTTGGTGGGGGCTGCTTTTGGGTATCATCGTAGGGGGACTCTTTGGCTTTCTGATCGGGGCCCTGGTACTCCGCCTGCGCAGCACCTACCTCGCCTTATTTACCTTGGCTTTCTCCGAAATCGTCCGGACCTTCCTAAGCGCCGAAATCAACATTACTCAAGGCCAAAGCGGCCTGGAAATGCTGCCCCTCTTTCCTAGTGGCGTCTCTATTTTTGGTCAGACCTACAGTCCGGCCGACAAGCTTCCGCCCTACTACGTGATGCTCGCCCTTTTTCTCGTGATCATGATCATCTTGGGTTGGCTGGTTGTCTCGCGGATCGGCCTCTTCATTCGTGCCATCCGTGAAGATGAGGAAGCCGCGGCCGCACTGGGCGTACACGTAGTGCGCTACAAAGTGCTGATTTTTACCGTTACAGCCATGATGGCGGCCGCTGCCGGCGTAGTTCAAGGCCATTACATCGGCATTATCACACCCAACATTCTCATTATCCTGCAGATGAGCCTGGTCATTGCCATGGCCGTCATCGGCGGGCTGGAAAACATTTACGCTGCGGCCATGGGCGCCATCATTTTGCTCTTCGGCTTGGAGCTGTTGCGCAACAGCTTTGACATCGGTCCCTTTTCGGTAGACATGACAACCTGGCGTCTCGTGATTTTCGGCCTGGTGCTCATGCTCACGTTGCGCTTTTTCCGCAACGGGTTGATCTACCCAATCATCATGCGCATCACGCGCTGGGGTGCAGACAAGGAGACCGTTGCAAAGCGCGATGCAGCCACAGCCGCGGCAACCGCGAAGTCGACGCCTGACGCTTAGAAATCGATGTCCCGCCCCATAGCAACCCAACCTGCAGTGCAGGAATAAGAGTCCCATGATTGAACTCGATGTAAATCATATCCATAAGAACTTCGGCGGTTTGCAGGTCCTGAGCGACGTCAACTTCCAGATCCGTGGTCCCGAACTCATCGGTCTGATCGGTCCCAACGGCGCGGGCAAAACGACGCTGACCAATATCCTGGACGGCGCGCTCAAGCCGACCAGCGGCACCGTCTATCTAAACGGTAAGCGTATCGACACCTTGCCTCCCTACATGGTCGCCCGGGCCGGTCTCGGCCGTACGTTTCAGGTGACCCGGGCCTTTCGACGCATGACGGTCATGGAGAACTTGCTGGTGCCGGCTATGGCGCTGCACGCCACGGCCAATCGCCGGGAATACGAGGCAAAAGCGCATGAGGTCCTGGAGTTTCTGACCATGGATCACCTGGCCAATGAGTACGGTCGCGCGCTTTCCGGTGGACAGCAGAAGCTCCTGGAACTCGGCCGCTTGCTGATGCTCGATCCGCAGATCGTTATTTTGGATGAGCCATTTGCGGGCGTCCACCCCCGGCTCATGGAGATCATCTATGAGTGGATCCATCGCGTCAATGATGAGGGCAAAGCCATCATCCTGATCAGCCACGATATGGACACTATTTTCACCCTGAGCCGGCGCCTGCTCGTGCTCAACTACGGCGACTTGATTGCCGATGGCGATCCGGCCATCGTGAAGGACGATCCATTGGTCAAAGCGGCCTATCTGGGCGAAGACGAGACGGAATTTGTTCACGCCGTAGAAGAGAAATTCCATTTGCCCACCCGCATGGAGGAGGGGGACGATGCTTGAGATTAGCGATCTGTACGTCGGCTATTATCGGGATCTCAATATCCTCCAGGGTGTCGACATTACGGCCGAATCGGGGCGGATCACCACAATTCTGGGAGCCAATGGGGTAGGCAAATCTACCATGCTCAAGGCCATTTACGGCTTCCTAAAGCCCAACGCC
>CAYZLP010000266.1:0-6850 GCA_964478635.1 uncultured Caldilineaceae bacterium | reverse complement strand
GTGCAAACCCGTTCGCACGGAGGCGTGCTCACTGGACGGAGGTGTTGACCCACTTGCACGAAGGCGTGCTCACTGGACGGAGGTGTTGACCCGTTCGCACGAAGGCGTGTTCACTGGACTGGGGCATTGACCCGTTCGCACGAAGGCGTGCTCACTGGACGGGGCTGCGATGGCTACCCGATGGGCGCAACCCGGGCTCCACGTACTCACGCACGAAGCGGCCTACGTGTTCCAGGGCCAGGCGCGCTTGGGGTTCCAGGAGGTAGAGGAAGTGCCAAACGTGGATCATGTTCTCCCACGGCTCAAATTCGATGACCGCACCCGCCGTGGTCGCGCGCTTGGCAAAGCGCCGGGCGTCGTCCAGCAACATCTCGGCCGTGCCGGCCTGAATCAGGAGGGGCGCCAAATCGTGGAGGTCGGCATAGAGGGGGGAGGCCAAGGGATCGCGCGCATCGTGGCCGTTCAGATAGAGTTCGGCCGAGCGCGCCAACACATTGCGGTTCAGATAGTCGCTGTCGTGATTCTGCGCCACGGAGAGGCTGCTCAGGGTGAGGTCGAACCAGGGCGAAAGGCCAAAGGCCGCACCCGGCTGAGGGACGCCGGCATCGCGCAGGGCCAGCAGCAAGGCCACGCCCAGCCCGCCCCCGGCCGAGTCGCCGCCGATGACGATCCGCTCCGCGGCATAGCCCTGGGCCAAGAGCCACCAGTAAGCCGTCCACGCATCCTCCAACGCCGCAGGAAAAGGCGCCTCCGGCGCAAGTCGGTAGTCTAGGGCCAAGACGCGCATGCGGCAGACTTTGCCCAGTTCGGCGATGAGATGGCGATGGGTGAAGGGCGATCCGCTCACATAGCCGCCGCCGTGGAGGTAGAGCATGACCCGGTCCGAGGCCGTCTGCGGGCGGTCAAACCAGAGCGCGGGCACACCGCCCGCGGTTGCCGGCGTCAGCGTGACCTCTGCCGGCAGGGGCAGGGTGTCGAAGTCGACCCGATCCAGCGCGGCGCGGATGTCCTGGACGCTGAGCGTTTCGGCCGACGGCGTGCCTGCGTTCATCAACTCAACCAGCGACTCGAAATACCAGGACCAGGTTGCACGGCGCGGGCCGTGGAGCTGTCGGCGCAGGTAGGTCGTCATGGCCGCCTGGGTGAGCAGCGTGTTCATGGCGACGAGGCGGTTGAACTGGGTGATGGTTGTTTGGTAGTCCATGGTGGAGGGAATGGTTGATGGTTGATGGTCGATTGTCAATGGTCAATGGTCGATTGTTGAGTGTCGATGGGGGGATCGATGATGTGGTCGATGCCGTGTTGGGCCAGGCGGAGGGCGTCGGCGCGCGCGGTGGTGTCTTGCTCGTGCCGCAGGGACCATTGGGCGTGGCGGGCCAGCAGGGTGACCTCGGCGGCGCGGCCGATGGTGAAGGCCAGGCGACGCGCGCCCGCTTCTACTGTAGGGCGGCCTGCCTGCAGGGCCGCGCCGAGCCAGGTTTCCGCATGGACCAAAGCCGCCGTGGCCTGGCGTGCAACCTCAACGAGGTGCGGATCTTCGATGGTGTGGGCCAACTCACGCTGCCAGCGCAGAACCGGCTCCAGACCGTCCACAGCCCGAAGCGCGCGCAGTGTGTCCAGCGCCAGGACATTGGTCGTGCCTTCCCAGATGGGCAGCACCTGTACGTCACGCAGGAGGACGGGCAGTCCCGTGTCCTCGACATAGCCTGCACCGCCAAAGCATTCCAGGATCTCACTCACTGCGGCCACGGCCTGTTTGGCCGTCAACAGCTTCGTCACCGGTGTGAGTACGCGCAGGAGTCTGCCATCCTGTTCATCGGCGTTACTGTTCTCCGCGCGCCCCATAAGCTCGGCCACGAAAAAACTCAGGTGGAAGGCGCCGGCATATTCAGCGGTCAAAGCGGCCAGTGTCTCCCGGTGCAGCGGCTGCTGCGCGAGGGGGGCGCCAAAGGCTATGCGCCGCGTGGCGTAATCGGTCGCCAGGGCCAGGCCACGGCGCATGTAGGCCACGGCGCTCATACTGTTCCAGAGACGGGTGACGTTGAGCATGGGCGTGATGTTGCGCACGCCGTCGGCGAGCCCGGCCACCGGCGTCGCTGCTGCGCCCGTCAGGGTTAGCTCGGCGGTCGGCAGTTTGCGTGTGCCCAGCTTGTCCTTGAGACGGTCGACCTGAATCCCGTTGAGCCGACCCGCTTCATCCCGGGTTTCGACATAAAAGAGGGCGAGGCCGCTGCCGCCGGGCCCGTTGCCTTCCGGGCGGGCCAGGGTCAGGGCCATTTGGGATGTGATGGCCGAGGTGAGCCACTTGCGGCCGAAAAGGCGCCAAATGCCCGCTTCATCCTGTCGCGCCACGGTCTCGCTGCGGCCGACATCCGAGCCGCCGGTCAACTCGGTCATCCACTGGCCGCTGGTCCAAAACGTATCCGGATCGCGACTCGTCAACCGTGGCAGGGCCCGGTCAATCAGGGCGCGATTGCCGCTTTCCAGGAGGGTGCGGGCTGCGCCGTCGGTCATGGCCAGGGGACAGCTGAACATGTCGCTGGAGGGCGTGAAAAGGTGGACGAGGGCAAACTGATGGACGCGGGCCAGGGGGCCGTGGCGCGGTTGGTAGGCCGTGGCCACAAGCCCGTATCGGGCTGCGATGGGTTCGGCTTCCTGCCAGAGTCGGGTGAGCTGGATTTCGTCGCTGCGGTTGCCCCAGGCGTCGTAGTGGATCAGGCGGGGCTCGGCAAGTCGATCGGCCAGTGACAGCGGGTAGAGCACTTCAGCCACCACTCCTCCCATGGCGTGCAGTTCCGGCGTCACGTCCGCCAGGATGTCGGGCGGCAAGACCCTGGCCAAATATGACTGCAGCACGCGGTCGTCATCGAATTGATTGCCCAAGCGGGGCGCATCCTGCACAAAGCTCATGTGCGCAGTTCCTCGTATAAGACGGTGTAAATGCTCGACGGCGCTCAGCACCAGTACCACGACGGAAATTCGGCACTCCTACCTCTGGTGGAAACTGTATATTCATTTCTGCCGGGATCTACTCGATTGTGCCATTGCTCGTCCGATGAGGCTTCTTCCCCAATCATACCGCTCATTGCATCCGGAGCGAAATGGCGCATGGACATCCAAAGTGATTCAGGCACCCACACAGCAAGAGGACCGCGCATAACGATCATACGCATTCTTTGCCGGTAATCCGTCTCAATCCGCCGTATCCGGTTTGTTCCGCGGTCTATCGGCGGCAAATCGCGAATCACAGGGTCTATCCGCGGGTCAATCCCCGGGTTAATCCGCGGTTTACTTCGACTTTGCCCTGTTTTGCGCGATAATGGAGCCCAAGCATGGTACACACAGAACAATCCACAAACGATCAAGGAGGATCGATCGTGAATGCATTGCTGGAAAGACTGAATTTGCAGGCCGTCAATGCCGGCGCGTGCGTCGGCCCCGACGGCTGGCTGACGGATCTGTCCGGGCCGGAACTCGTCTCCTACAACCCGACCACGGACGAACCCATTGCCCGGGTGATTCAGGCCGCGGCTGCCGACTATGATCGGGTCGTTGAAGCAGCGCAGGCGGCCTTCAGGGAATGGCGGCACGTGCCGGCGCCCAAACGGGGCCTGGTGGTGCGCGATCTGGGCAACGCGCTGCGCGAACACCTGGAACCTCTCGGAGAGCTTGTCGCGCTGGAAATGGGCAAGATCCGGGCCGAAGGCATTGGCGAAGTCCAGGAGATGATCGATATCTGCGATTTTGCCGTTGGGCTCTCGCGCCAGCTCTACGGCCTGACCATGCACTCGGAGCGACCCGGCCACCGCATGTATGAGCAGTGGCACCCCCTGGGCCCCATCGGGATCATCACGGCCTTCAATTTCCCCGTGGCCGTCTGGTCCTGGAACGCGGCCATTGCTGCAGTCTGCGGCGACACCATGATCTGGAAGCCGTCGCCCTCCGTGCCGCTGACCGCGGTTGCGGTCCAGCATATCGCCAATCAGGTCGCGGCGGATCACGGACTCCGCGGCATCTTTAACCTGACCATCGGCACGAATGAGGAAGTCGCCACCCGCATGTTGAATGATGAGCGCCTGCCCTTGATCAGCTTCACCGGTTCGGTCCGGGTGGGCAAGATCGTGGCCCAGACCGTCGGCGCACGCCTGGGCAAGACCATCCTCGAACTGGGCGGCAACAACGGTATCATCGTCACGCCCGACGCCGATCTGGATCTGGCCACCCGCGGGATCGTCTTCGGCGCAGTGGGGACGGCCGGCCAGCGCTGTACCTCTACCCGTCGAATTATCGTGCACAAAGATGTCGTCGATGAGTTGACCACGCGCTTGGTCAGCGCCTACGAATCCGTCCCCATTGGCGATCCCATGGATCCGGCAACCCTCATGGGGCCTCTGGCCAACGGACGCGCGGTGGAGGTCATGGAGGCGGCTCTGGCCCGTGCAGTCGACGAAGGGGGTGAAATTCTGACCGGCGGGCGGCGCCGGCCGGAGATCGGCCCCAACTTTGTGGAGCCGACCATCGTGAAGATGCCCAAGCAAACGCCCCTGGTCTGTGAGGAGACCTTTGCGCCGATTCTCTACGTGATGGCCTACGAGACGCTGGAGGAGGCCATCGCCATTCACAATGGCGTGCCCCAGGGGCTCTCCAGCGCCATCTTCTCCACCAATCTGCTGGAGACCGAGACCTTTCTGGGTCACGCGGGTTCCGATTGCGGGATCGCCAACGTCAATATCGGCACCAGCGGCGCGGAGATCGGCGGGGCTTTTGGCGGGGAGAAAGAGACGGGCGGCGGCCGGGAATCGGGCTCCGACGCGTGGCGGGCCTATATGCGCCGGCAGACAAATACCATCAACTGGTCCCGGGAACTGCCCCTTGCCCAGGGGATTGAATTTGGCTAATTGAGAGGTCATGGCCGAGATGGCGGCTTTGAACAAACCGGCGGGCGGCCGCTCCGTCCGAGACGAAGGCGCAGCCGTTCTGATCGTGGATGACAGTGAAGCCAACCGCGCCCTGCTCCGTCTCCTCCTGGAGCAGGGCGGCTATGAGGTGGCCGAAGCCGGAGACGGCAGCGCTGCCCTGCACGCAGTTGAAGCCTGCCGCCCGCGGCTCGTGTTGATGGATATCGTCATGCCCAAAATGGACGGCATCGAGGCGACAAGACAGCTTCGCCACCGCTATGACGCCATGACGTTGCCGATTGTCGTCATGTCATCCAATCACGGCAGCGACGTGCTCGCGGCCGTGCGCGCTGCAGGCGGCAACGAGTTCTTGCCCAAGCCTATCTCCCGTACGAAGCTACAAACAATCGTCAAGCGCTATCTGGCGTAAGCAATCATCAAACAATCTGCACTTCGTCCATTCCCAGCACGACAATCTGCCGGAATGGACGAAGTGCAAGTGACCTATTTACAAGGTGGCATCATGGAATCGACGGCTGTGATCGAGTATTTGAACGGCGCCCGGGAGCGCCAGTTGGCGGAACTCTTCGAACTGCTGCGCCTGCCCAGCATCAGCACGGATCCGGCTCACCGGGAGGACGTGGCGGCTGCGGCCGGCTGGCTGGCGGATCACATGCGCACCATCGGGCTGGAGCATGTTCAGGTGATTGCGACCGAGCGACACCCCATCGTCTACGGTGACTGGCTCCATGCCGGACCCACTCGCCCCACTGTGCTCATCTACGGCCATTTTGACGTGCAGCCCGTCGATCCGCTGGACCTGTGGCATTCTCCCCCCTTTGCCCCCGAGGTACGCGCGGGGAAGCTTTACGCCCGGGGCGCGGCCGATGACAAGGGACAGACCTTCATCCACCTCAAGGCTGTGGAGGCTCTGCTTGCCGTGGAGGGCGCCCTGCCCGTCAACGTGAAATTTGTCCTGGAGGGTGAGGAGGAGGTCGGCTCCAAATCGATGCTGGCCTTTGTGCCCCAGGCCACCGAGCTGCTGCGCGCGGACGTGGGGCTGGTCTCAGACAGTCATATCATCTCTCCCGAACAGCCGAGCCTGCTCTACGGCTTGCGGGGCATGTGGGCGGGCCAGATTACCGTGACGGGACCGGCCACCGACCTGCACAGCGGCACCTATGGCGGCGTCATTCATAATCCCAACCAGGCCCTGGCCGAACTCCTGGCCGCGCTCCATGATGACGACGGGCGGGTGGCCGTGCCCGGCTTCTACGCCGATGTGCGCCCCCTGGGTGAGGATGAACGGGCTGCGCTGGCCCAGGTGCCCCACGGGGAAGCCGAGATCCTGCGCGAGACGGGCGTAGCACAACTCTGGGGCGAAGCGGAGTTCATCCCGGTCGAGCGCACCGGCGCCCGGCCGACGCTGGAGATCAACGGCATGTGGGGCGGCTATACGGGCAGCGGCTTCAAGACCGTGATCCCGAGCCAGGCCCACGCCAAGGTCAGCTGCCGCCTGGTTCCCGATCAGGATCCCATGGGGATCGCCGGTCTGGTGGAGACCTATCTTCGGGAGCTTGCGCCGCCGACCGTGAAGGTTGACGTGATGACGATTCATACCGGCCGCCCCTTCCTCACGACGCTGGACACGCCGGCCATCCGGGCCGCGGCCGCGGCCTACGAGCGGGTCTTCGGCCGTGCGCCGGTCTACACGCGGGAGGGCGGTGGCATTCCGATCGTGGGCGTCTTCCAGCAGGCCCTGGACATTCCCATCGTCCTGATGGGCTTTGGCTTGCCGGACGACAACCTGCATGCGCCGAACGAAAAGCTGGATCTTGGTAATTTCTACCGCGGGATCCAGACGAGCATTGCATTTATGGAGGAATTGGCAGGGGGGTAGTCACTTTTCATGGAAGCCCGCGTGCGCTCAAAAGTTGAGGCTCATGACAAAT
>CAYZLP010000265.1:0-6858 GCA_964478635.1 uncultured Caldilineaceae bacterium | reverse complement strand
TTCTTGCCTATGTGTCAAGTAGCGCTCTGGCGTTTATGAACGCTGTTCAGATGGGGCACGCGTAGGGTCTTTCTGCGTGCGCCATCTCCGTACTAGGATAAAGATCAGCGCCACATCCAGAAGATGCTCCAACGGCGCCAATATTAGCCCGTAGTGTTCCGGATCCCAATAGCTAATGGGGCTTTGAAGACGATAGGACCAGTTGATCGGAAAAAAGATCAAGGGACCGTCATCGACATGGGTAGCAATATCGATCACAGTATGAATTCCCGCGCCCATGGAAAACCAGAAAAGGAACCCCACCCACCGTCTGCCCGAGGCCAGACCCCAATACCCGATTCCCCCCAGTACAAGCAAGATCAACGGGGCGTGCAGCAGATTGTGCGCCGAGATCCACAGCGGATCGGCAAAGTATAGGGTCATATGCATGTAAACCATGGGCGATTCACCGGTTGGCGTTCCGCCGATCAGGGCATAGTAGATTTCGCCTGCCACAGTCAGCAAGAAAAAGGGGAGATCCGGTACGACGCCACCGAGAATGAAAGCCGGAAAATTGACCTCCCAACCGCGTCGCTGCAGGGGGCCGGCCAGAACGCCGTTGATCAGGGCATGAGAATATGTTTGCATCAGCAATGAGAACCGTATCTGCGTAGCGCCTGACGTCCTATGGCCAAAGCGCCTTCTGGTTACGTCAGTCAACGTGAAAGCATGGAGAGGAGCAGGTGGGTGGAATTCTGCGGTCCGACAGTCCGTCTCTTATTCCTCCGGCGCATCATCGTTTTCAGGACCAAGAATTTCATATTTGTCCAGTCGATAGAGCAAGGTTGCCCGACTCAAACCGAGTAAGCGCGCCGCCTGGGTCTTGTTGCCATTGGCCATTTCTAGCGCTTGGCGAATCAGATCTTCTTCCACGGTTTCGAGGCTGATTCCTTCCGCCGGGAGTACGAAGACGCCCGCCACGCGCAGATCACGGTCAAGCATGTTTTCCGGTAAGTGAGCTGTCGAGATCTGCCCTTTCCCGGCCAGAAAAGCCGCCTGCTGGACGATACGCTGCAATTCGGCCACGTTTCCGGCCCAATCATGTGCGCGCAATATGGCCAGCGCCTCACGGTCCCATCTGGCGCGTGGGGCAAAACGCGTAAGGAGCAGGGGAAGATCGTCGATACGCTCGCGCAGCGGTGGCAGCAAAATGTCGAACGCAACTTCGGCGATTTGTCTCCATGGCTCACCCGGACTCGACAACGCAGTCAGGATGAGGCGCACACCGTGGGGACGCTCATGTGACAATAGGTAAGGCGTCAATAACGCGACAGCCTGCTCCGCCAGATCCTTGGGCAGGGCGTCGACGTTGGCCAGGAGCAGCGTGCCGCCCAACGCGGCCTGCCAGGATCCGCCGGGTTCGTCAGTGCCCGGTTCGGCGAGGAGTTCATGGGCAAGAACCGCGTTCGGTAAGCTGGCACAGTCAAGCTCCACAAGTTGCTTGGCATGCGTTGCGCTCGAACCATGATGGATCAACCGCGCCAAATGTCTGCGTCCTGTCCCGGGCTCACCGAGAATCATGACCGGGTATGGCGTCTGCTGGGCTGCCTGTGCCTTGGCCAGCGGCTGGCGCAAGGCGGGCGTTGCACCGATGAATTCATTCAGTACCGTCGACGTGGCTGCGGCAGGCAATGCGCGCGTCGATGTCGGCGCCTCGGCATCTGCAATGTGGCGAGCGATGACGTCCAGCACGGTCTCGATGTCGAACGGCTTGCGCAGGTAATCCGTGGCGCCGATTTTGAGCGCTTCGACAGCCGTCTGCACAGTTGCGTAGGCGGTCAACAACAGAATCGGCACCTTTTCGTCCCGGCGCCGCAGTTCGCGCAAGACACTCATCCCATCCATGCCGGGCATCTTCAGATCGAGGAGAATCAGGTCGACAGCCTGGCGGGCAAACCCCTGCAGCGCCTGTTCACCGCGCTCGGCAGTCACTACGTCATAGCCGGCCTTCGTCAAGGCGCGCTCCAACACCCACCGCATATTGCGTTCGTCATCAACAATCAGAATAGTACGTGTCATGGGTTCATTGTAGGGGAAGGCAGACCCGCATCATAACGCTTGTGTGTATGGCAAGATAGTCAGGCATCAAGATTGGCGCATTTCCGACAGAAATCGTACTGCATGGCGCATTTCCCACAGTGACATTGCCGGTTCGACCTCCTACTGGCTTGGTGCGAACTTTGGTGAACCTGAGCGTCAAGTCGCTGCACATGGGAACCGTAGCATGAATGTCGCTCCGCCTCCAGGACGTGATGACACAAAGATCCGGGCGCCATGATCTTCCGCAATGCGATGGACCACACTCAGACCAAGGCCTGTGCCGTTGTCTTTGGTCGAGAAGAAGGGATCAAATATGCGCTGCATCTCCGAGCCATCGATGCCCGGTCCGTCGTCAACTACGCCAATCTCGACGCTGCTGCGATCGCTGCTTAGCGTTGCAGAGAGTATAACCTTGCCTTCGTGGTCGACGGATTGAATTGCGTTGACAACCAGGTTTAACAGCGCCTGTTCAACTTGACCGGGATCGATATCGATGAATGGCAGTCCCGCTTCATGCTCGGTTTTCAGCCGAATGTTGGCAGCGTCGGCCAGGGGGCGGGCGCGACCGGCAACCTGTTCGATGAGCACGGCGGGATCCGTAGCCACGATTTGAAGGGGGGTCACATCGGCATAACGCAGCAGATCCTGAATCAAGAACTCAATTCGATCCGACTCTTCTTCGATGACGCGTCCCGTCTCACGGGCCTCAGGCGAGCCGTCGTCGGCCAGTAACTGCGCACTGGCCCGTATGATCCCGACGGGATTCCGGATCTGGTGCGCCAATCCGCCTGACAAAGTCCCCAAAGCGCTTAGCCGTTCGGCCCGACGCAGATCTTTTCCCTGCTCCTCCAATTTCTCCAGCGATGCAGCCAACTCTTTGGCCGTCTGCATTTGGGCAACTTGTGCTGCGCGGAGGCGGTCCACGGTCACACCGGTGATAATGGCGACGCTAATGAAGACGATTACCACCAGCAGGTCATTGATGCTATCTTCGGGAAAATTCCCCCATTTGAAGACAATGTGCGGGGCGAAGAGCAAGGATGCTGCCAAAGCGGCCAATAGGCCTCCCCAGAACCCAAACCGGAGCGCAGCGAATACGATAGGGAGAAAGTAAAAGTAGCGGTATACGGCATGGAGCGAAGCAAAACCGGGCGCCGTCGAGTAGTGTAAAAACGTGACGAATAAAAGCCCCAGGACAGTAATCCCAATACCTGTGATTTTGTCTGACGTGAGCCAGTAACCGCTTGCGCTACGCTTCATTTTTTCGTGATCTCTACGGCGGTCAAGTGTATGAAAAGCGGCGATGATGTAGGAAAGCCCACAACTTTATCGGGCTATTTTTGTGAAAGAGTCCCATCGGAGCCATACGGTTGACACACGCCCGCCGGCTTTTCTACACTGAGCTTCGTTGGCCGGCAACAACAAATGCCGCCGTTGGCATAAGCTTACCACAGACTCGGCAAGCTCGAGATGCGCGGCAAGGAAGCCAACAGATCGTTTTTACATGTAATCTCAAAATATCTGGAATCCATGAAATGAACCGCTCACTGCTTGCTTTCCTCTCTCTCACCGTCTTCATTCTGTCTGCTTGCTCCAACTCCAGTCCCGCTTTGCGGGCCGGCTTTTCCAACGATCGCCCGGCAACAGCGCCTGATGCGATAGCCGCCGTCTCATTGCCGGAGATGACTGTCTACAAGTCTCCGACGTGCGGCTGCTGCGGAGACTGGATCACCCATATGGAAGAGCACGGGTTTACGATCAAAACGATTCAAACCGACAACATGGTCCCCATCAAGGCCGAAAATGGAGTGCCGATCGAGATGCAATCCTGCCACACGGCCGTGGTGGATGGTTACGTCATCGAAGGTCACGTGCCGGCTGACGACGTACTGCGTCTGCTTAGTGAGCGACCGGCCGTGGGCGGGCTGGCCGTGCCCGGCATGCCGATTGGCTCACCCGGTATGGAGATTGAAGGGCAGCCCGCCCAACCGTTTGATGTCGTAACCTTCGATCAAACGGGGCAAGTGGCTGTTTTCTCCAGTTACGCGGAGTGACCGGAATTTTGAACATGCGACAGTTCACTAGATGGGGTGTTTTGCTTGCCTGTACCTTCATGCTGTTGTTTGCAGTGACTGCCTGTGGCAGTCAAGCCACAGATTCGGCGGCCACGCACCCGGACATGGGCCAGTCTGCACACACGCCCATGGCGGCCATGAACGAGGTCCATGATGACGCCGGTCATGCCGCCGATTCCCATGACGACGAGACCGGCAGCCAGGATGCTGACCCAGCCTTCGACGATACTGCTGACGAACACACCGCCGGCGGCAGGCATGGTGAGCACGGGTCAATGACCGTGGCCGAAGCCCACGGCATCCCGGAAGATGCGGCGGCCGTGCCAAATCCGGTCTTGTATGATGCGGCGTCGGTGGAGGCCGGTGCAGAGATCTTTGCGCAAACGTGCGCTGTCTGTCATGGACCGGAGGGGGCAGGCGACGGTCCCGGAGCAGCCGCGCTCCAACCGAAGCCGGCCGATCTCCGCGCCGATCACGTGCAGGCCAACAGCGACGGCGGACTCTTCTACACCATCAGCGAAGGACGCCCTGGCACTGCCATGCCGGCCTGGGAAGAGACGCTCAGCGAGTCCCAGCGTTGGCACCTGGTAAATTTCATTCGCTCATTGGTTGCTGAATAGCGTCACGCGACAGCAAGCCGGGCAGAAAGAGCGCGAGCATTCATTGCTTCGCGATCTAGGTTTGATGGTCCATCCTATGATTTAAGCAAAGGGGAGCTTCATGAAGAACATTTTGATAGTCGCAGTCTGCTTACTCGCACTGCTTTTCGGCGGCGCTATGTCGGTTGCGGCTCAGGGTCATGAAGAAGGCGACGCGCCGATTGAGACATGTCCGCCGAGCTTCGATCACATGCATCGAGTTCACGCCGACGGCAGCCACAGCGATCACGAACATCCGCCACACCGGCATGTGGGTAACGATCAAGACCAAAATGGCGACGGCTGGGTGTGTGTCAAGCATACCGGCAAGGACGGCAGCGTCCATGTTCATACGGACAACAATTTCCAGCGTGGGCAACAGGGGTCTTAGTCGGGGCGACTTGGCCCGGTGAACTGTTCATCGGGCCAAGCCGTAGAATCCACTACAGATTCGGGCACGCCTCGCGGATGACGTCGGTCACGTACTCGATTTCGCCCAGCGTGAGAGATGAGGCGGAGGGCAAATAGAGTCCGTCCCGGCAGAGCGCCTCCGCCACGGGGAACCGTTGGCCCTGGAACGCCTTCCAGTAGACAGGCTGGCAGTGCATGGGAATGAAGAAGGTGCGCGTCTCAATGCCGTTGTCGGCCAGCACCTTGCGCAGTTCGTCCCGGTTCATGCCGTAGGCCTCGGCATCGACCAGAATGCCGTACATCCAGAAGACGTTCTTGGCCCACTCGGCCTCGGGCGGCGTCGTGATGCCCGGCACGCCCCAGAGGCGGCATGAGTATTCGCCGGCATTACGGCGCCGGCTCTCCACGAAGCGATCGAGCTGTTCGACTTGGGCCAGGCCGACGGCAGCCTGCAGGTTGGTCATCCGGTAGTTGAAGCCCACAAACTTGTGCCAGAAATGGCGCTCCGTGCTGAAAGCATGGTCGCGCAGATTCCAGGCCAGGCGCGCGATCTCCCGGTCGTTGGTCGTGACCATGCCGCCTTCGCCCGTGGTGATGATCTTGTTGCCGTAGAAGCTGAAGCCAGCCGCGTGGCCCAGCCCACCGGCGCGCCTTCCGTTGTACTCGGCACCGTGGGCCTCGGCCGCATCCTCGATGACCTTCAGGCCGTGCCGGTCGGCCAGTTCCATGACGGGATCCATATCGACCGGATGGCCGTAAATGTGGACGGGCACAATGGCCTTGGTGCGGGGCGTGATCGCCGCCGCGATGCGCTCGACGTCCATTTGCCAATACTCCGCCTCTTGGTCGACCAGGACGGGCGTTGCCCCACAGTAGGTCACGGCATTGATGGTCGCGATCATGGTGAAGGTTGGGATGATCACCTCATCGCCCGGTTCCAGCCCTAGCGTGGCCATGGCCAGATGCATGGCCACCGTGCCATTGGCGCAGGCGATGCCGTACTTTGTGCCGCAGGCTGCGGCAAATTGCGCCTCAAAATCCCGGATAAAGCTCCCTGCAGAGGAGATCCAGTTGGTCTCCACGGCCTGGGTCACATATTTCAGTTCGTTGCCGGTCATGGTCGGCTCGCAGACGGGGATAATGGACCGGCGCGTGGTTTCGTCGAAGCTGGGTATCGCGCGGTAACGCACCTTCACTTCGGGATCGGCGGCCGGCATGATCTCGGCCAGATCGCCCATTTCTTCAAGAGTCAATTCGGCTGGCTGGAGCATACTCACTCTTCCTTGCTGCGACGAGCGTCAGCGTCATATCCAACATCAACAGGTCCGGGTCACGATATCGCCGGCAGCAACCTGCCGCACAGGACGGACAACGGATGGGTTCGGCAAAGCGCTATTGTACCTGAACTTGCTTGTGAGAAAAAGAACAAGGGGTGGGTTGCGTAGGTCAGGATCGGCGCCCGAACCGCCGCCAACCCGATTATGACTCCGGGCCGAAGCGTACGCGCCACGTTGCCGCCACGTACTTCCGGCCTTTGCTGAGATAATCGAGGAGATTGACCCCCGTCTTGCTCTCGCCGGCCATACGGGGTACGCAGACATAGGGCACCTCACGCACGTCATAGCCCTGCTGGACGGCCCGCCCCAACAGGTCGA
>CAYZLP010000264.1:0-6923 GCA_964478635.1 uncultured Caldilineaceae bacterium | reverse complement strand
CCCTCCCCCTCTTGCTTGGCCTACAATGTCCGCAGGTCAGCAACCTGCGAAACCCATCGATTACATGCCGCCGATAATGCCCATGATCATCTGAACGGGCAGGACGAATGCGCCCGGCGGGGCTGCGACCTGCTCACCCGAGTTATGATCGCTGTAGACCGTCGAACCCTCCAGGCTGATGGATGGCGGGCTTTCCACGGCCAACTCATCGGAGCCCTGCACCGTCGCAATCAGTTGGAAAAGGCCCGTCGTGTCCCAGTTCAACTCGCCGTCGGTACTGTACACGTAGTTGCTATCGGCCTCCGTTCCCACGACCTGCGTCAGGGTGTAGTTCAAGTCGCGCAGCAGCACCGGCGCGAGCAGGGTCAATACTGTGGCGATCTGATTGACGTTATCCTCGCTCAGAGTGGCGCCTTCGGCAATTTCCGCCTGCTCGATGGCAACCATGAGCAGATCGCGGAACTCAGGGCTGGAGAAGTAGCCGACGAAGTTCATGACGGCCTGATACGTCGTGGTTGCGCTGCCGTCAGGTGCCGTGCCATCTTCCAGGCGGAAGACATCGGCGTACTGATTGAGCGGCGCCTGCATGGCCAGGCCCACGCCAGCTAGGCCTACACCCGGGGCCACAAACTCCAGGGCATCCGGACCAACCGGGGCGTCAATCGCATCCGGATCGGCCAGCGCCTGATCGATGAGGGGCTGGATCGGAATGCCGACCCAACCGCGCAGCAGTGGCGGAATGTTGGGCACCAGCCCCAGAATGTCGTCCAGGAAGAGATAGACGGTGCCGTCTTTCAGGATAATATCCAGCTTCAATTCCGGCGGCACGTTCAGTCCGGCCGATTCGGAGATGGTGGCGGCCAACTCCTCTGAGAACTTGAAGCGCAGCGTCTGCTGGGTATCCAGGCCGGCAATTAGCGCGGCCGTCAGTTCGGAATACTGGCTTGGGTTGGCCAACATGGCGGAGATTTCATCAGCGCTCATTTCCTGCAGGCTGTCTAGCTGTTCGACCAGCGCGGAATCGACATTGAACTGGGTCGAGCGCTGTAACTCAAGACCAATCTGATCCATGGGCAGACCGGGGACATTGGAAACATCCAGCGCGAGGGTGGTTTCGCTCTTGCCCGAGGTGAGTTGCTCCATGTTTTCCCAGGCGCCGAGAAGCGTATCGCAATCTTCGCCCTCCAACGTCCCACAGCTCGCATAGGGGGAGGCGGGGGCCGCGCCGTCGTCCTGAGCGAAGATGGTTGCCGTCGGCAGCAACGCAAAGATCAGTGCCAGGCACATGACTAGCAGCTTACGCATATGAATCTCCTTTTGCGGATGAAAAGTAGCCGTTTGTTTTCGCTTGAACTGTCGGCCTGTGCGGCCCGGTGAACAGGGAAAAAAAGCGCACAAGCGACACGCTCGATTAGATAAGATCTCTGACGTTTTGTGTAGAATCGGAACCGATTGCCTCTATCTTAACATCTTTTTTGGGGAAAGAAAACAGCGGCTTAACTGGCGCGCTTTTCGGCCGGGATGCGCACCTTGGCTTCGATAAATTGGCGATGGGAAAGGCCCAGCGCCCGGGTCACGGAATAGATGGCGTCGATCTCCGCATCGGTAACGTATCCGTCGGCCGCGGCCACGGTGAAGAGCAGATCGAGCAACTCATCGGCCCGTTCGTGGGGCACCGCGCTGTAGACGTCCCGCACGAGCCGAACGGCGTCCATAGTGGGGGTGACTTCATTGACGGCAACTTCCGTGACGAAGGTGGACTCGGTGCGGTTCAGTCCCCATCCACCTTCGAGAATCTCGACCATGCGGGCGAATTCGTCCTCGGTTACGACGCCGTCGACTTGGGCCACCCGGGCCATGATCCCGCCCAGCGCGCTCAGGCGGCGCAAGCGGCTTTCATCCAGGTTGATGGGCTCCATTTCTCCCAGTTCGAGGCGCCGGCGCACGCCGTAGTAGACCTTGTTGTTGAGAAATTCGTCCATGTAGCGCTCGCGGTTCGGCGCCAGGGCCAGCGCTTCGGAACGGCGGGACCGCGGGCCGGTCAACAACCGGGCGAGCTGACTGAAGATGCCGTAGTCAATCGCGTCGACGGCCTGACGGATTTCCTCGACCACGGCCTCATCTTCCTGCGAAACTACGCCGTCCGCGCGCACGAGCTGATCGAGCGCATCCAGCGCGAGTTGTTTGTCATTGGTGGAGGTAATCTGGGCCTGCAGATCATCGATCAAACGGGCGCGCTCGGCTTCCGGCACGGGCGCTTCGAGATACATCTCGATCTCGGCCCACTCAACTGCTGTGTACTGCATGTTGGTGTCACGCATGGCCCGTGGCAGTTGGAAGAGGAGGTCTTTCATAATATTGACCTCGTTCGTATCTAGATGACCGTCGGCCCACGCCGCGGCAATCAAGACTTTGGCCAGGGCGACAATCAATTCATGGTTGTTCATGTTCGCTCCAGAATCCGGCATATCGACAATTGACGCCAGGGATGGTATAAAACATCCGACAGATTGTCCAACTGAAAGGAACTCTCATGGCAACTAGCTCAATAATCCTGCATGATCTTGTCATGCTTTTTGTGAACAATGAGACCAGCGGCGGGGAATACGGCCCGCTGACCGAGGTCGCGCCCGATCTTACCATGGCCGAAGCCTACGCCGTGCAGCGGCAGGCTGTCGATGCGCTCTGCGCGACCGGCGCGCAGCGGACCGGTATCAAGATCGCCGCCACCAACGACGGCTCTCAGAAGATGTTGGGCCTAGAGGGGCCGGCCTATGGCGAATTGCTCGATACGATGGTTATTCCCCATGGCGGTTCGGTGTCAGCCACGCGTTTTGCCAATGGCCGCATCGAATGCGAATTGGCCTTCCGGCTGGGCAAGGCGCTCGACGAACCGGGAGTAGGTCCCGCCGATGTCTTGGCGGCCGTCGATGCAGTCATGGCCGCCTTCGAACTCGTGGATTTGCGCAACCGGGGCTGGACCCTAGGCATGGCTGAAGTGATCTGCTATGACGGTTTGGCCAAGCATTACGTATTGGCGGAAAGCAGCGTTGCGCCCGGCACCCTGGACCTGGTCGCGCAGACGGCCACGCTGCGCAAGGGCGGCGAAGTTATCGCCCAGGGCGACGGCACTGCCGTGTTGGGGGATCCGCTGGCGGCCATGGCATGGCTGGCCAATACGCTCGTCGAGCATGGCAGACCGCTTCAGCCCGGCGACATTGTGTTGACCGGTTCGATGACGCCCCCGCAGCCTATGGCGCCGGGCGATCGATTTGAGGCGGACTTTCCGGGTTTGGGCAGCGTTGCCGTCACCATCACGGAATAACGTCCGTCGTCACCGCGGGTCGCACGCGTCTCTTGATGGAAACTGCCGGGGGGGCTGTCCGGTGGCTCAAGATGTACGGAAAGCTACTTGTCATCACCCCCTTGTTGCAGTACAATTGTGCTAAGTTCACAAGCTGTTTTTGCGTTGTTTGTTGTTTCGGATTCGTGTCGATTTTGGGGTGATTTGAGATTGCCGTTCTTGGCAGCGGCGCCCGAAAATCGCAGACAGAGCTATCTTGTCAAGGTACGAGAAGGCATGGTGCAGTAAAACGTCGGTCGGGCTGAAGAGCCTTTGTCGACTTGGACTGCTTGCCTGCTCTTTCCAGGAGTATCGGCTTCCTTGATCCGCCCGTTTCGGTTAGGCGACATTTTTCTGGTACAGCGACTTGCCGGTCAGGCAACGAAGCTGAACGCTGCTCAGGCATTGTTATTCCCCAAATCGCCCTCACTGAATGCACTGAGTGCCGTCATCCCTTGGGGTGATGCCAGAGTCACGACCTATATCCTCCAACAAAAAGGCAACCAACTGGCGCGCGCCGGTTTTGTTCAGGTGCAGCGGCGGCCCGGTCGTCCGGAAGCCGACCTGCTGCTGTTGGCGCCCGCGCTGGATACTCCATCCGGCCACCCAGCCGTGTGGGAAAAGCTGCTCTCCTATTTTATCCAGGAGGCGGCGACGGATCTCGCGCGCATCTACTGTGACGTCCCGGATCAGCCACTCCCGGTCAATACGCTGAAGCATGTCGGCTTTGTCCCCTACAACCGGGAGACGATCTGGCGCCTTACCCGCGACCAACCTTTTTATCCTCCGGCAGATCCGGGCGGCAAGGTCGTGATGCGTTCCCTGCGCCCGGAAGACGCGTGGGCCGTGGGTATGCTCTATTCCCGGGTGACCCCGGAGCCCATTCAGCGAGCCGAGGGCATGGGGCCGGAGTCGAGCAGCAGCACTCCGCCTTTCCTGCAGCCGAGCCGTCTAGGAACCGGCCATACATTCGTGCTGGAAGCAGCCGGCGAGGTCGCAGGTTGCGTGCAGGTGCAAGCCGGACGCCGCGGGGTTTGGTTGCGCATTTGCGCCGACATGACGAACCCGGATCAACAAATCTTGAATCTGCTCGTCAATCATGCCCTGGCCGTTGTGCGTGAAACCGGATTGCGCTTGCCCGTCTACATTGGCGTCGGCGAGCAGCATGGCGGATTGAGCGCCGTTTTGGCTGATTACGGCTTTGCACCCTTCACGGATCGGGCCAAAATGGTGAAATATGTCGTCCAGTGGGTGCGCGATGCCGTGCCGTCCTATGTGCCCGGGCTGGAAACCGTTACTGAAGCGCTGCCATCGAACTTTTCGCTGCCGGAGCAACCGCATATCGTTCAAATGAGCCGGACAAAACCGTCCGTTCAGGAGGCGCCACTCCTTCCCGAACAGCCCTGGTCGCCTCCCCAACCAAGGTGGTGAAATCAGCCATGCCGGAACCTGTCTTGATAGAAGAGCGTCCTACTGACCAACCGACCAAGGAGCAGATTTCGAACCGCAATAATATGGATACACTGCAAATTACCGATGATCTTGACGCTCTGCTTGCCGTATTGCCCGATCGCATTTCGCGGGCGCTGCACGAGGCCGAGCGCAAGACAGAATTGATTGAGGTGGTCATGGACCTTGGTCGCCTCCCTGAAGCCCGCTTTGACAGCGGCGAGATCTATCTGAGCGATCAGGAGATCACGAACGCCGATTTGCAGCAGGTCATCGATCGGATCGGTGACTTCGGCGCGGACAACCGGGCCGGCATCGAGCGCACCCTCCACCGGATTTCGGCGATTCGCAATCGGCGCGGCGATGTGATCGGACTCACCTGCCGGGTCGGACGTGCCGTCTACGGTACTATCGAAATCATCCGCGACATCGTGCTCAGCGACAAGAGCATCTTGCTGCTGGGACGCCCCGGTGTAGGCAAGACGACGCTCCTGCGCGAGGCGGCACGCGTCCGGGGCGAGGATCGGCGCGTCGTCATTGTCGACACCAGCAATGAGATTGCCGGCGATGGCGATATCCCCCATCCGTCCATCGGTCGCGCTCGGCGCATGCAGGTTCCCCTACCCGATCTGCAGCATGAACTGATGATTGAGGCAGTGGAAAACCACATGCCCCAGGTGATTATCATCGACGAGATCGGACGGGAGTTGGAGGCCATCGCCGCCCGCACCATTGCCGAGCGGGGCGTGCAGTTGATTGGAACGGCCCACGGCAACACGCTCGAAAATCTGCTCATGAACCCGACGCTCAGCGATCTCGTGGGCGGTATCGATTCCGTGACGCTCTCCGATGAGGAGGCGCGGCGGCGGGGTACGCAGAAGACGGTGCTCGAACGCAAAGCGCCGCCCACTTTCGACGTGCTCATCGAGATCAAAGATCGCCAGCACATGGTGATCCATCATGACGTTGGCGAAGCGGTGGATGCGCTGCTGCGCGGCTGGGCGCTGGCGCCCGAGGTGCGCTCGGTCGACGCCAAGGGCACGGTGCAGATTGAGCGGGCAGAGCCGACCGAAGAGACGTTGGGCGGGGGACGGCATCGGCGTCGCAAGAGCGGTGAACGCCAGCCCGGCGGCCGCAACGGCAGCCGCACAGCCGCCGCCGGTTGGGAGTCGGGTGAGGCCAACGGCCGCGCAGCCCCGCGCGAGAGCGGCGCGGTGGCGGCGTTGGCGGAAGAGCCGGCCCCGCGTAAGCCCCTCCGGGTCTACCCCTACGGTATCGGTCAAAACCGGTTGCGTTCGGCATCCAAGGGACTCAAGGTACCGGTCCAGATTGTGGATAATCTGAACCAGGCCGATGTCATGATGACGCTGAAGAACTACTACCGTCAACAGCCTCAGCCCATTGTGGATGCTGAGCGGCGCAACGTGCCGGTCTATATTCTGCGCAGCAATACCATTACCCAGATGGAGCAGGCCCTGATCGACATCTTTCAGATTCCGACTGAGCCTGAGGATGCCTTCACCGAAGCCATGCGCGAAGCCCAGGAGGCGATCCAGCGGGTGCTGAGCGGTACGCCGGTCGCAGAACTGGCGCCCCAGTCGGCCACCATCCGCAGCCAGCAGCATCAACTAGCCCGAGCGGCCAATCTGGTCAGCCACAGCTATGGACGGGAGCCCAACCGCCGCGTCCGTATCTTCAACAAGTAGCGTCATTGTGAGTCTTTTCATTACTTTTGAGGGACCGGAGGGGAGTGGCAAGACAACCCAGATCCGCCTGTTGGCTGACTATCTGACCGGCATGGGCTACGATGTCCTGACGACACGCGAGCCAGGCGGCACGGTCATCGGCAACGCCATCCGCACCGTGCTCCTCTCCATAGATCATCGGGAAATGAGCCCCAGGGCCGAGACATTGCTCTTCAATGCCGCCCGGGCTCAGATCGTAGACGAAGTGATCCGTCCGGCCCTGGCTGCCGGGCGGGTCGTTTTGTGCGACCGTTATGCCGATAGTACACTGGCTTATCAAGGTTATGGACGCCGTCAAGATCTGGACGAGTTGCGGGCCCTTGGACGCTATGCCACGGCCGGGCTGGAGCCGGACCTGACCATCTATCTGGACATTGCGCCTGACG
>CAYZLP010000263.1:0-6924 GCA_964478635.1 uncultured Caldilineaceae bacterium | reverse complement strand
ATGAGGGGCGGGAGATTGTCCTGAACGCGATGGGCCGGAACGGCAAGATTCTGGTGCCATCTTTTGCCATCGGGCGGACCCAGCAGTTGCTCTACTACATGGCGGCCCTCTTTCGCAACAACGAGCTTGAGAAGTTTCCCATCTTCGTCGATAGCCCCATGGCCATCAAAGCGACCAAAATCTATATTGAGCATCCAGAGCTTTACGATGACGAAGCCATTGCCCTGGCCAAAGAGGGCCATTTCGCTCAGGATCTGAGCACGGTTAAGGCCACGCCCAAGACCGCGCAGTCCATTGCCATCAATTCGTTTGAAGGGACCTGTATGGTCATCTCGGCATCAGGCATGTGCACGGGCGGACGGATCGTTCATCACCTGCGCCACAACCTGGCTCGACCGGAGACGTCGGTGATCATTGTGGGGTATCAGGCCCACGGCTCTCTTGGGCGGGAGTTGGTGGATGGTGCAGAAGAAGTGCGTATCTTTGGCGAGACCATCCCCGTGCGGGCCGATATTCACACCTTGGGCGGTTTCAGCGCCCACGCAGGCCAAACCGACTTGCTGCGCTGGTTCGACGTGGTGGCCGCTTCCAAGCCGCGCGTCGTCTTGACCCACGGCGAAGACCGCCAGCGCAATGCCCTGGCGGGCATCATTCGCCAACGGTACGGCGTCGAGGTGGCGTTGCCCATGGAAGGGGATCAAATCTCCCTCTGATATAGAACGGCGCAAACTTGCGCGGCGGTTGAATGCCCGAACCGGTTGCCGCGGGGAGCTACTGGCCGGCTTCTTCAATCCGGTAGGCCGTTTCAATCTCCATCCCGGCGCGCTTGAGCATGATGCTGGCCGAGCAATAGGAGTTCTGCGAGAGTTCGATGGCCCGCTCGACCGCGCGCGGATCGACGTCAACGCCGCGCACGAGATAAGTGAACTTGCCGTGGGTGAAAGTCATGGGGTGCTGGTCGGCCTGCACGGCCTCGGCTTCGACCTGCACGTCCTCGATCTGTTGGCGCTTCCTGCGTAGGATGTGGATGACGTCCATGGCGCTGCAGCCGGCCGCCGCTGCGAGCAGGTAATCCATGGGCGTTCCACCGCCGGCATCGGCCGGTCCATGCATCTCAAACTCATACCCGGCGTCGAACTTCACCCGTAGATTGTTCTGTTCGCCCGTCCACGTCAACGTTGCGTGCTTGGTCATCATGACTCCTCATCTAGGTTCCGATTGAGCATAGACCGCAGATAGGGCGGACATGTCTGGATTCTCCTCAGTGAAAATCTGTTCAAATCAGCCCCATCCGCATCATCCGCGGTCCATCAATTTTGTATTAGCGCACCCGCTGCATCAAGTCCAGAAGTTCGTCCACCAGCGCTTCCCGATCCAAGGCCGCCCCCTCTTCCAGGAGGCATTCGCGTGCGTAGGCGCGCATGAACAGGTGCGCGGCATTCTTGGTCGCGGCGTGCATGGCGTTGAGTTGCTGCAGAATCTCCTGGCAGTCCCGGTCGTCATCCAACATCTTGCGGATCCCCCGGGCCTGGCCCTCGATCCGGCTCAGCCGGGCCTGCAGCGCCGCCTTGGTCTCATCCGAAGGTGCGTGCATCACTACCTCCAAAATTCGAATCGAACGCGGATTTAGCAGATTGGGCTGATTTTCCGGATTTCTTCCTGTTATGGAAAAATCCGTTCTATCCGCCGAATCCGCACAATCCGCGTTCTCTATTCTACGAACACACGGTTCGTTAGCAGCCGCCCGCTCAGGTGAAGGGGCTGCCGGCGGGTGGACCGGCCGGAATGCTCATGGCACTGCTGCTGCCGCCGGTGACGGCAAAGGCCGAAACCTGGCGCTGGGTCTGCTCGCTGGCGCAGCTCGGGCAGGGATGGGGCGCATCCGCCTTGCTCATGGGCACCAGTTTTTCAAAGGGCTGTCCGCAATCCTGACAGACATACTCATAAAGCGGCATGGGACGATACATCCTGTTTGTCGGTCGAAGTAATGCGCTTGTTCCAGAAATCTGATTTCTGGAACAAGCGCATTACTATATGTCTCAGGTCAATATACTATAGGGGAGTATAGTATATCTGGACGCTATTGACAAGAAATGGGTGTTGCCTACGCTCATCCGCCATGGAGCGTGAGCAGGTAATCGACCACGCTGTTGAGCTCATCTTCGCTCAGCAACTGCCCGAATGTGGGGAGCATGATCCCGGATGGGCAGGGACCGGTAGGACAATCCGGCGCAATGTAGGCTTCCGGATTGACGATGGATTCGTGTAGGTACTCTTCGGCCGTTTGTCCTTCGACACGGGTTGCAGCCACCGTCGCGATATCGGAGAGGTCGGGACCGACCATGCCATTGGCGTTGGGTACGCCGGGGATTATGTGACAGCCAATGCAGGTGCCCTTCATGAAAGCTGCCGACACATCATCGGGCGCCGCCGCCACCGGTTCGGCCATGGTTTCATTTGCATCGGCCGCAGTTGCTGCGCTGTCCGCGGCCGTCTCGCCGGTCACCTCGGCTGCCGTGTCGGTTTCGGCTTCCATGGCAGTGTCGGCCGGGGCCGCAGGTTGCGCTTCGATCGCCGGCGCGGCGGCCCGGGTTGCGTTGGTATCGGCCCACATGAAAAGAGACGCGCCCAGAATGACGATGAGGGCCGTCGCCAACAGGACGCCTGCCACGGTGGCAATAATCGAATAGCCGACTGAGTTTTCTTCCACGGTATGCTCCTCTCATGGGGATGATTGGCTTCCCGACGGGACGAGCCAGGAGGCGCCACGGCCGCCGTGGCGGCAGCAACCGTGGCTGCAGTCCTGTGACTGTGGCTCGCTCCGCCTCCTCCTGTACAACGTAAGCAGTGTACAGGTCTCACACCGGAGAGAAAACCGTCCAACGACCAGCAATTTCCCTGGCCATCTGGCCAGTAAATCTCCCCCTCTCAGCCTTCACCGGCGCGTCAGCCCACCAAGCGTGCCTCCGCAAAGGCCCGACCCGCACTGGTCAATTCCAGCAGGCCGGCCCGTCGGCGCACCATGCCCTTGCGTTCGGCGTAACGAATGATCTCCTCGGCCTGGGCCGGCTCCCAGCGTAGGTGCTCCCAAAGATGATCGACCCGGCTCTCGAGCTTGGCATCCGGCCGCCGCTCGTGCTGGAGCAAGTGGATGGTAAGCATGGCCTGGGCAAAGTCCCAGCGTTGGTATCGGCGGCGGCGGGCGACGGCCACCAGGCCCCGCTCCGGCGCAAAGAGCAGCGCGCCGATGAAGACGACACCGGTCACGGTCGTCATGGCGCCGGCGATGTTGGCGTCCAGAACGCGGGCCAGCCAGTAGCCGCCGATCGCGCTGATCACCGCGATGATTGCGCTGAAGATGAGCATGTGCGTCAGGTCGTCCGTCAGCAGGTAGGCCGTGGCGGCCGGCGCGATCATCAGCGCAACCACCAGGATGGAGCCCACGGCATCAAATGCGCCCACGGCTGTAATGGAGACCAGCGTCATCAACGCGTAGTGGATCAGCACCGGCGAAAAGCCCAGAGTGGCCGCCAGGGCTGGATCGAAGGTGGCCAGCTTGATTTCCTTGAAAAAGAGGGTAATGAAGGCAATGTTGATGAGCAAGATGCCGCCCATAACCCAGAGCGCGGCCGGCAAGTCGATGCCGAAAAAAGTCATGCGGTTGAGGGGCGCAAATGCCAGTTCCCCCAGTAGCACCGCGTCTACGTCCAGGTGGACGCCCCGGGCGAAGCGGGAGATGAGAATCACCGCGATGCTGAAAAGGGCCGGAAAGACCAGGCCGATGGCGGCGTCCTGTTTGACCAGGCCGGTTCGATTCAGCGCCTCTACCAGGCTCACGGTGATCACGCCCATGGCCGCTGCGCCCAGGACCAGGAAAGGCGATTCCAGATCGCCCACGACGAAGAAGGCCAGGACAATGCCCAGAAGCACCGTATGGCTAATGGCGTCGCTCATCATGGCCATGCGCCGCAGAACCAGAAAGACCCCGGGCAGGGCGCAGGCCACGGCCACCACCGAGGCGACAAGCTGAATTTCGATCTGGGTGACGGTCATGCCCCGCCTCCTTGACTCACTAGATCGCGGGCAGCGACGATCCCGTCAGGCGTGAGGAACCACCGGCCATCCGGCGTCTCGGCGACGAATCCCCGTTCGGCCAGGGCATTCAGGCTCGCACGGACGCCCCGTTCACCTGCGCCCATGATGCGCAGGGCGTCGGCGCTGTGCGGGTGGGCAGGATCCTCGTGCTGCCGGGCAAGAAGGTAGAGGTTGCTCAACACCTGTTCCGTTTGCAGACGACGCCGGTTTTTTTGACGGGCCCACCAGGCCCAGAGCAGCCCCCGATTGGGAGCAAAAAAGAGCGAAACGAGCACAATCGCGCTGACGCAGAGCACGATGACCGGACCCGTAGAGAGTCCGCTGCCTGCGCTGCTGATGAGGGCGCCGCTCACGCCGGCCAGCGCGCCGAAGAGCGCCGCCAGCGCGACCATGGTGCCCAGGCGGTTGGTCCACTGGCGCGCGGCCGCGGCCGGCGCGACCACCATGGCGCTCATGAGCACCACGCCCACCGCCTGGAGACCGATGACGATGGCAATAACCAGCAGGGACGTGATGAGAATTTCCAGCTCCTGCATGGGTAGGCCCAAGCTCGCACCGTAGTCCCGATCGAAGCTGAGCAGCTTGAACTCCTTCCAGAAGAGGAGCATGAGCAGCAGGGCCGGAATTCCGAATGCGGCCATGACCACCACATCGCGCATGAGCAGCGTTGCGGCCTGGCCGAAGAGAAAGCTGTCCAGTCCCGCCTGGCGCGCGTCCGGGTTGCGCTGGAGCATGGTCAGCAGCAGCAGTCCGAAGCCGAAGAAGACGGAAAGGACGATGCCCAGCGAGCTGTCTTCTTTGATGCGGGTGTAGCGGTTGATGACGATGATGAGCAGGATCCCGATGACGCCGGCAATGGCTGCGCCCATCATCAGCACAGAGGGCGATTTGAGGCCGGTAAGCATGAAGGCGATGATGACGCCCGGGAGCGCAGCATGGGACATGGCGTCGCCCAGCAGGCTCTGGCGCCGCAGAACGGCAAAAGAGCCCAGCGCTCCGCTGACCATGCCGAGCAAGGCCGTGCCGAGGGCCACGGTGCGTAGCGTGTAATCCGAGAAGAGGTTGAGAAAGAGTTCCATGGGCCTACGCCTTCGCGGCCGGCGCCGTAGCCGTAGATTCCGCCGGCGCGGGGGAGCGACTGCCGTTCTTGCCCAGGAAACCGACCAGGCCGCCATAGGTCAGACGCAAGTTCTCTTCGGTAAAGACTTCATCCACCGGTCCTGAAGCGATGCGCCGTACGTTGAGGAGCGTCACCCAGTCGAAATATTCCTGGACCGTCTGCAGATCGTGGTGGACGACGACTACCGTCTTGCCCGCCGCCCGCAGTTCCTTCAGCAGGGTGATGATGGCCCGTTCGGTGGTTGCATCGACGCCTTGAAAGGGCTCATCCATAAAGTAAACCCGGGCATCTTGAACCAGGGCCCGGGCCAGAAAAGTGCGTTGCTGCTGCCCGCCGGAAAGTTGGCTGATCTGGCGCTCGGCGTAGTCGGCCATCCCCACCTTGTCCAGGGCCTCCAACGCCTGCGTGCGCTGCTCTTTTCCCGGGCGCCGGAACCAGCCCAGCGCGCCATAGCGCCCCATGGTGACTACGTCGAGCACGCTGGTGGGGAAATCCCAGTCGACGCTGCCCCGCTGGGGCACGTAGCCGACCAGATCGCGCTGCTCCTCGTAGGGCTTGCCATAGATGAGCACCTGGCCCGCCGCAGCCGGAATCAGGCCCAGGATCGCCTTGATGAGCGTCGTCTTGCCTGCGCCATTGGGTCCGACCACGGCCATCAGCGTCCCCGGCGGCACGGAAAGATCGATGTCCCAGAGCACCGGCTTTGCGCCGTAGGCCACGGTGAGATCCATTACCTCGATGGCCAATTTCTGCATATCAGGTGGAAGCGTCATCATCATTCGGTCCCCTGGAGCGCGCCGGCAATGGTGTCGATATTGTGGCGCACCATGCCGATGTAAGTGCCTTCGGACGTACCGGGATTGCCCATGGCGTCGGAGAAGAGTTCGCCGCCGATGGCCACTTCCCAGCCCTGAGCCCTGGCTGCGGCCTGGAGGGCCTCGACGTTGCGCACGGGCACGGACGATTCGATGAAGATGGCCGGGATCTCGTTTTCCACGATGAAGTCGACCAGGGCCTGGACGTCGGCCGTGCTCGCTTCCGTCGCGGTGCTGATGCCCTGGAGACCCCGGACGTCAAAACCGTAGGCCTGGCCGAAGTAAGTAAAGGCATCGTGGGCCGTGATGAGCACCCGCTGAGCCTCGGGGATGGTGGCGACCTGCTCCTGGACGTATGTGTGCAGCTCGTTGAGTTCAGCCAGGTAGGCGGCAGCATTGGCTTCATAGGCAGCTGCATTCTCCGGATCGACTTCGGTCAGGGTGTCGCGAATGGCTTCCACCGCCTGCATCCAGAGGGTAACGTCGAACCAGATGTGAGGGTCAAATTCGTCGGCATAATCGGCCCAGGGCAGCAGTTGGTCCGCTGGGATGGCCTCACCGACGGCCGTGACCGGCTTGCGTTCGGCCAACTGCTCCATCACGTCGGTCATTTGGGCTTCCAGGAAAAGACCGTTGTAGAAGATGACGTCGGCCTGTTGGAGCGCTTCCACATCGCTTTCGGTTGCCACGTAGAGGTGGGGATCGATGCCCGCACCCATGAGGGTGGTCACCATAACGTGTTCGCCGCCCACATTCGCGACGATATCGCCGAGATGCCCGACGGTGGCCACCGCCTGCAAGGGCCCTTCACGCTCTGAGCTTGCGGCCGGCTCACCGCCTCCACAGGCGCCGAGCGTCAGTGCCAGCAGCAGCAGAAACCCGATGACGAATCCC
>CAYZLP010000262.1:3568-6936 GCA_964478635.1 uncultured Caldilineaceae bacterium | reverse complement strand
ATCGAAAATAGTGAATGGTTAACGGTTAACGATAGGAGACTTGTCTATGAGCGCCATTCTGCGGGCGCATGCCGAAGACCAATATGACGAAGAACTGGCCGAGTTGTCCCGGGCCGACCGGCGTCCGCGTCCGGCAAACTGGCGTCTTTCACCCTGGGCCGTATCCACCTATATCCTGGGCGGCACGCTGGACAACGGTTTCGAGATTTCGCCCAAGTACATCGGCAACGGTCGCCTCATCGAGGTTGCCATTGCTACGCTGACCACCGATCGCGCCCTGCTGCTGCTGGGCGTGCCCGGCACCGGTAAGACCTGGGTCTCGGAGCATCTGGCGGCGGCCATCTCCGGCGACTCCACGCTCCTGGTTCAGGGCACGGCCGGCGCGGGGGAAGAGGTCATCCGCTACGGGTGGAACTATGCCAGCCTCATCGCCAAAGGGCCGACGGCCGAGGCCCTGGTGGCCAGCCCGGTGATGAACGCCATGCGCGACGGCAAAGTGGCCCGGGTCGAAGAGTTGACCCGCATTCCGGCCGATGTCCAGGATGCGCTGATCACCGTTCTCTCGGAGAAAGTGCTGCCCATTCCGGAATTGGGCGAGGAAGTGCAGGCGGTCCGCGGCTTCAACGTCATCGCCACGGCCAATGACCGGGACCGGGGCGTCAACGATCTTTCCAGCGCGCTCAAGCGTCGCTTCAACACGGTCGTCCTGCCCCTGCCGGCCACAGCCGAGGAAGAGGTAACCATCGTGCGCCGGCGCGTGGCCGAGTTGGGTCAGGCGCTGGAACTGCCCGCCGAAGCCCCGGCCCTGGAAGAGATCCGGCGGGTGGTCACCATCTTCCGGGAGCTGCGCAGCGGTCTTACCGAGGACGGTATGGCCAAGCTCAAAAGCCCCACCAGCACCCTGAGTACGGCCGAAGCAATCTCCGTGGTCAACAGCGGCCTCGCCCTGGCCGCGCACTTCGGCGACGGCATCCTCCGGGCCGGCGATCTGGCCGCAGGGCTCACCGGCGCCATCGTGAAAGACCCCGTCCAAGACACCGTGGTCTGGCACGAATACCTGGAGACCGTCGTCCGCGAACGGGAAGAGTGGAAGGATTTGTATGAGGCTTGTGGGGAGATGGGGTAGCGGTGGATGACGACACACCACCATATCTTCGGCATCCGTCACCATGGTCCCGGCTCGGCTCGGGCGTTGGTGGAGGGACTGAAGGAACTCAAACCGGATATTGTGCTGGTGGAGGGGCCTGCGGATGGGGATTCGCTGCTCCACTGGCTGGGCCATGAATTGCTGGCGCCGCCGGTGGCCCTGGTCATGTATCGGACCGACGCGCCCAACCGGGCCAGCTTTTTCCCCTTTGCCCGCTTCTCACCCGAGTATCAGGCCATCCGCTATGCCCAACAGGCGGACATTCCCGTACGCTTCATGGACTTGCCCCAGGCCATTGTGCTGGCGCTAACGGAGAAGTTCACGCCGCCCGATGCGGAGACGCTGCAGGAACTGGCGCGGCTGGCCGGTTTCTCTGGCGTGGAGCCCTGGTGGAACGCCATGGTCGAGCAGCGGCGGGATCGGCGCGAGATTTTCGCCGCGGTGCAGGAACTGATGGCCGCCGCCCGGGAAGCCGGCGCGGCACAGGCCGACGACGGTATGCCGCCATCGCTCAACGCGCGGCGGGAAGCGTTTATGCGCACCACCATCCGGCGGGCGCGGGACGAAGGCCACCGCCGCATCGCGGTCGTCTGCGGCGCCTATCATGGTCCGGCCCTGGTCGGTTTGGACCGGGCGGAAGCGGACGAAGCGCTCCTGGCCAATCTGCCCGACGCGCCGGTGGAAGGCGCCTGGACGCCCTGGACCTATGGCCGGCTGGCGCTGGCCAGCGGCTACGGCTCGGGGATCCGCTCGCCGGGCTGGTACGATCACCTTTGGCAGCAAGGCCAGGCCGGCGCTTCGCCCACCGATGCGAGCATCGCCTGGCTGGCCCGCATTGCCGAGCTGCTGCGCGCTGAGGGCATGGATGCCTCGTCGGCCCACGTCATCGAGGCCGTGCGGCTGGCTGAGTCGCTGGCGGCCCTGCGCGGCCTCGCTTTGGCCGGTCTGCCTGAATTGAACGAAGCGACCCAGTCGGTCCTCTGTTTCGGCCGCAGCGAACCCCTGGAACTCATCCGGCGAAAGCTGATTGTCGGCGAGCGCATGGGCGCCGTCCCGCCCGATGCGCCCATGACGCCCCTGCAGCGAGATCTTTACGGCCTGCAGCAGCGCCTTGCCCTCTATCCCGAACCCGAAGCCGCGCCCCTCGCGCTGGACCTGCGCGAAGAGCGGGATCATGCACGCAGCCGCTTGTTGCACCGCCTCAATCTGCTCAACGTGCCTTGGGGCAAGCGCGTGCAAGCGCGCAACCAGTTGGGCACCTATCAAGAAAATTGGCAGCTTCAGTGGCGGCCCGATCTGGCCGTGCGCGTCATCGAAGCCAGCGTTTGGGGGACGACGGTCCTGGCTGCGGCGGAAGGCTATGTGGCGCATCGAGCGGAGGAGGCTGCGGATCTCCCGGCGCTTACCGGGCTGCTGGACGAGGTGATTCTGGCCGATCTGCCGGATTGTGTCGACCAGATCGTGCTGCGGATCGAAGAGACCGCGACGTTGCGCAGCGACATGCTCCACATGATGGCCGCGCTGCCGCCCCTGGCCCGGGTGTTGCGCTACGGCAGCGTGCGCCAGACCGATCGGGGCATCCTGACCCACGTGGTCGATAGCTTGCTCACGCGCATTTGTGTGGGATTGCCCGCCATCTGCGGCGCGCTCAACGATGATGCAGCCGGCGAGATCGAGGCCCACATCTCTCAAGTTCACGCCGTGGTGACGACCCTGCGCAACCTTGCCCATCGGGACGAGTGGCAGCGGACGCTCCGGGCGCTGCTCGATCTGCCCGGCGTACATGGACTCATCGGCGGGCGCGCCTGCCGCCTGCTCTTTGACGCCCGCGCGCTCGACGCGGAAACGGCGCTCAAGTACCTGGAGCGCAATCTGAGCGTCAGCCGTCACGCCGGGGCCGATCTCGGGCAGGCGGCAAAGTGGCTGGACGGCTTCCTGAAGGGCGACGGCTTGCTGCTCATTCACGATCATGCGCTGTGGGCGCTGCTCGACCGCTGGGTTCTGGAACTGGACGAAGAGCAGTTTATGACCGTCATGCCCCTGCTGCGGCGTACCTTTGCCGGTTTTGGCGAACACGTGCGCCAGCAACTGGATGAGCGAGTGCGCCACGCACGCCCGGCGGCGCCCGACGAAGCCTTGGCGCTGGCCGACTTTGATCATGCCGCGGCGGCCCGGGTTTTGCCGCTTTTGGCACGGTTTGTGGGGATGGAAGGGAAGTGAA
>CAYZLP010000262.1:0-3468 GCA_964478635.1 uncultured Caldilineaceae bacterium | reverse complement strand
TACGAGCCGGGGCAGCATGAGCGTTTGCGGCGCTGGCGGTTGATTTTGGGCAAAGTGGGCGACGGCGATGCGCCTCAGCCGAGTCCAGGAGAGTCCGGCGCCGGCCAGGGCGAGCCCGATGGCCAACAGGAGCAGGAACAGGCCGTGGATTCCCTGCTGGAATCGCTCTATGGCGAGGGGGACGAAGGCGGCTTGGGCGACGCGGCCCCTGACGTCACGCGCTGGCTGGGCGATGTGCGGAAATACTTCCCCGAGTCGGTGGCCAAATTGCTCCAGGAAGATGCCCTGGCCAAGGTGAACTTGCGTACGCTCCTCAAGGATCCGGACTTCCTGACAACGGTCGAGCCGGATGTGGCCCTGGTCGGCAAATTGCTGGCGCTGAGTCACGTCATCCCGGCCGAAACGCAAGCATCGGCCCGGGCGCTGGTACGGCAGGTAGTCGAGGAACTGCGCGAGCAGCTCGAATATCCCATGCATCAGGCGCTTCAAGGCAGCCTCAACCGTTCCCTGCGGGCCAACCGGCCGCGGCTGCGGGAAGTGAACTGGCAGCGCACGATTTATGCGAATCTCAAGCATTACCAGCCGGCCCAGCAAACTGTCGTGCCGGAACGCCTGGTCGGCTATGGCCGCCAGCGGGCCTCTCTGCGGGACGTGATCCTCTGTCTGGACCAAAGCTCATCCATGGGCGCTTCCGTCGTCTATGCCAGCGTCTTCGGCGCGATTATGGCGACCTTGCCGGCCTTGAGCACGCGCCTGGTCACCTTCAGCACGACGGTCGTGGATCTCACGGATCAGTTGCACGATCCGGTCGATCTACTCTTTGGCGTGCAGCTGCGGGGCGGCACCAACATTGAGCGGGCAGTGGCCTATTGCGCGCAGCAGGTGACGCGTCCCCGGGATACGATTCTCGTGCTGGTCACCGATCTCTTTGAAGGCGGCGACAAGGAAGCGCTCAAGCGGCGCATTGCCGGGCTGACCAACGACGGCGTTCAGGTCATCGTACTCCTGACGCTGGACGATCACGGTGCGCCCCGTTTCAATCGTCAACTTGCAGCGCAACTCGCCGAACTCGGCGTCGCCGCCTTTGCCTGCACGCCCGACCATTTTCCCGATCTCATGGGCGCGGCCATTAACGGTCACGACATCCGCCAGTGGGCCGCCGGTGAAGGCATCGTCGTCGCCCCGCGGAATTGAAGTCTTGAATCTTCAATCTCAGCACTTCACGATTTGTCATTCCGCTCACGAAGTGGTCGCAGAGCGACAGCGGCTTTGCACCGATCCCTTCACTCTGGCGAAACGCTAGCGAGGAATCTCGACCTTCGCCAAATCGGGAAGTACTGAATTTTGAACCCTGAAACTGAAAGTTTACTCTTTCCATGCCGACCAAACAAGACGCTATCGCCCAAATCCGCGCGGAGATCCTCAACCTGACCCAATCGCCCCTCCACGATTACCGGATGGAAAACGACTTCCAGCCCGTCATCGGTGCGGGGAGCCTGGACGCGGCCGTGGTCTTCGTGGGTGAGGCGCCGGGCAAGCAGGAGGCCAAGACCGGACAACCCTTTGTGGGCGCGTCAGGGCGGGTGTTGGACGAATTGCTGGCCTCAATCGGTCTGGCGCGTGAGGACGTCTACATCACCAATGTGGTCAACGACCGGCCGCCGGATAATCGGGATCCCAGACCCGAGGAGATCGCCCTCTATTCGCCCTTTCTGGTGCGTCAGCTAAACGTGATTCAGCCTGCGGTGATCGCTACTTTGGGGCGCTTCGCCATGGACTTCGTGCTGTCGCTCTACGACGCGGTGGAAGCAGGTGAGAAGATCAGCGTGCTCCACGGTCGACCTATCCGGGTTACTACAGCCTACGGTCCGACTACGGTCTTGCCCCTCTACCACCCGGCCGTCGCCCTCTACAGCCGCAAGCAGCGCCCCACCCTCGACGCCGATTTCCAGGTGTTGCGCGATCTGCTGCACGGCGCGTCTGTCTAGAACGAAGGTTCATTCAATAATCAACAATCGACCATCAACAATCGACAATCCTCCCTACCCCATCACCCGCGCCCGCAGCACCGCCTGGGCCGCGTGATATCCGCACATGCCGTGGACGCCGCCGCCGGGTGGTGTGGCCGAGGAGCAGAGGAAGACGTTCTCCAGCGGCGTGCTGTAGGGCGTCCAGCGGGCGACGGGCCGCGTCCACATCTGGCGTAGGTCCTGGACGCCGGCGTTGATGTCGCCGCCGATATAGTTGGGATTGTAGGCCTCCATGGCCTGGGCCGTGCGCGCGCTGCGGGCCAGGATGAGGTCGCGGAAACCGGGGGCGAAGCGCTCGATTTGGGCCTCAATGGCGTCGGTCATATCCGTGGCGGAATTGTGGGGCACGTGGCAGTAGGCCCATAGGGTTTGCTTGCCGTCCGGCGCACGGCTTGGATCAACCACACCGGGTTGGACCACCAACACATAGGGCCGGGATGCGTGGCGTCCATACCACATTTCCGTTTCGCTGCGGGCTATCTCCTCCAGCGTGCCGCCCAGGTGAACCGTTCCGGCCCGCCGACACTCCGGTGCGGTCCAGGGTACGGGCTCGGCCAGGGCGTAGTCGAGCTTGAAAACGCCGGGACCGTGGCGATAGCGAGAGATCCGCGCGCGGTAGCCGGCCGGCAGCCGTTCGCCGGCCAGGTCGATCAGCTGCCGGGGCGTCACGTCGAGCAGGTAGGCCTTGGCCGGCGGCAGCTCATCCAGCGTCTGCACCATCCAGCCGCAGACCACGTCACCGCCCAGCGTTTGCAGGTAGCGGGTCATGGCGTCGGCAATGGCCTGGCTGCCGCCCCGGGGCAGGGGCCAGCCCACGGCGTGGCCCAACACCCCCAGGACCAATCCGAATGATGCGGTGGCCAGGTGATCCAGCGGGCGGATGGCGTGGGCGGCCAGGCCGGCAAAGAGCGCGCGGGCCCGTTCTCCTTGAAAGGTGCGCCGGGCATAGAAAGTAGCCGGCTGCAGCGCGGCCAGGCCAAAGCGGGTCAGCTCCGGCAGGTTGCGTGACAAGGGCAGGGGGCCAAGCAGGGCGGGCGCCAATTCGGGCCATGCGGCAACCATTGGACCCAGCGCCCGCTGCCACCGTTCACCGTCGCGTCCGCCGATGCTCGCTGCGGTTGCAGCCAGGTCATGAAAGAGCGCCACGGCCGTGCCGTCGTCCAGCGCCTGCGCGACCGGAATCTCCGGCTGCAGCCACTCCAGTCCGAAGCGGGCCAAGGGCAGGCTCTGAAAAAAGGGCGAGCCCATGCCAAGGGGATGGACCGCAGAGCAGACATCATGAGAGAAGCCCGGCAGCGTCAATTCCGCCGTGCGCATGCCGCCGCCGACGGTTGCCTTGCCCTCGATGACCAGGACCCTGGCGCCCTGTTGCGCCAGCGTGATGGCAGCGGCCAGTCCATTGGGGCCGGAGCCGACGATGAGTGCGTCATAGCTCATG
>CAYZLP010000261.1:0-6951 GCA_964478635.1 uncultured Caldilineaceae bacterium | reverse complement strand
GCGCTGACCAGTCCCAAGTGGTCAAGGGTAGCCGGGCGCAGATTCATGGCCAGGCGATGCAGATCATCAAAGACGCTGTCGGTGACTTCGGACAGTTCACTTACCCGCGCCTCAACCGCACTCCGATCATCCAGTTCTTGACTCAGCTGCCGCAACCCAATTTTGAGCGAAGTGAGCACTTGACCGGCCTGGTCATGTAGCTCGCGGGCAACGGCTTTGCGTTCATTCTCCTGGACCTGCACGAGACGATGGGATAGCAATTGAAGCTGCTCGCTGCCGGATTGCACCTGCTGGAAGAGCGCAGCATTCTGGATCGCCACCGCTGCTTGTGCAATCATGACCTCGGCAAGCCGCACGTGTTCCGTGGTAAAGAACTCCTGGGCCCGTTTTCCCAGCCCGCACAGTCCGACCACACGATCGCTGACAACGATCGGCACGCCCAACCAGCTTCGCCACGCTGCCAGGCTGGCAAAGTACGGGGAAGCGGCGACAGGCAGTGAGTTGTCCAGGACCATGCCGAGTTGTTCGCTCAGAACTGCCTGTAGTTCGGAACACTCGGCAATCTTGATCGTCCGAAATGTTTCGCTCGATCCCGGATCCGCCCAGGGATCATCGCCCGCTGCGGCCTCAACGCAAAGATGCGCCTCGTCGGTAAGGAGGGCAACATGTGCGCCATCGTAATCAATCAGCTCCTTGAGATGGCGCAGCAACGAGTCCAACACCGCCTGTAGGTGCAGACTACGCGTCAAGTCCAAGCTGGCGCCGGCGAGCGTCTCTGCTGTGTGCCGGGCATAGCGCTCCGCATGGTACAGGCGGGCGTTCTGCAGCGCGACGGCGGCCTGGGCGGCAAAGGCCGCAAGGTAATCCATGGTTTCCTGATCGACAAACCCGGCTTGTTCACACACGACCGCCAGAAAACCGGTAACGAGATTGTTTTCGACCAGGGGAACTACGCCAAAGGAACGAATCCACTCCAATCCCGGAATGTCAACCCAGCGCGGTTCGACCCGAGTGTCAATGACTAGCTGAGGTGTACGATGTTCCATCATCGCACGGAATCCGGGAAGGTAATTCAGGGAGAAGCCATGAATCAATGCATTGGTTGCACCCGTGGCATCACGATGACGGACAACATTGATCCACTCACCCTGGAGGAGCATGACGACCACGGCACGGGAGGGAATCATCGATTGCGCCTGTTCCAGGATTGCGTCCAATACCTCATCTAAATCGAGGCTGGCATTCAGGCTGCGGGCCGCGGTTGCCAGCGCCTCCGCAAACTGGCGCTGATGTCGTTCCAGCTCACTCAATTGGAGCAGTTGCTCATTGCGCGCTGCCAGTTCACTGGCGGTCTGTTTTCGCTCGGAGCAATCGTTTTTTATGGAGATGAAATGGGTAATGCCACCCCCATTGCCGTATACCGGCGTGATCGTCTGTTCTTCGATGTAGAGCGTGCCGTCCTTGCGCCGATTGGTCATCTCCCCACGCCAGACGTCGCCTGACAGGATGGTCTGCCAAAGATCGGCGTAAAAAGCATTATCGTGATCGCCCGAGGTGAGAAACCCCGGCGTCTGCCCGTATATCTCGGTCGGGGCATAGCCCGTCATGTCCGTAAATGCGGGATTAACCCATTGGATTCTGCCCAAGGTATCGGTGATCATCACGCCATGGGCCGCTGCCTTCAGAGCTGTCGTCTGGATTTTGAGTTCAGCCGCAGTCCGTTCATGCTCTGCAACCTCTGTCTGGAGTCGTTCGTTACTCTGCGACATGGGTCGCAGCACGAAGCGCTGGAGCAGCACAAAGGTTAGAACAGAAACCACACTGGCATCGAGCAGCCCGAAGATAGGCCGCGTGGCATCCGCCCAATTCAGACCGAGCATGACGAGCATCTCGCCGAGGAAAACAGCTACTACGATGATCAGAACCGCGCGCCAGGGAGTGTCTTCTGGTGTCGTAGTCCAGTCTCTACGGTTTTGCGTAGTTGCTCCAGGGTAGGATTCGGCCGCTTGGATCTTCTGTGGGGCTTCAGTCACTCTTTTCACCACCAGGCATCCTCCTTAATCCGCCTTCACGGTCATACAATCGGGAAGTCGATTTGCCCCGGGGAAGACGAACGTCTGACAGTCCTAGCAGGACCATCCAGTTGATGACCGATCTTATGCCCGTCGACTACAACGATTTGTCTGGTCTTGCTCAGGCGCGATTACTGCGAAGTACTGATTAATCGAATCCCGTGCCTGGAGGTGGTCGAGATCAAAGTAACATCCCACAAGGAGGAAGAATTGTGGGAAGCGTGCCAACAGAGAGCTTTTGGCGCCCGGAGATCAGGCGCTTGTGACTTTGTAACTACATAATAACAGAAGTGCATCATCTGTCAAACGCAATATTGCTCGATAAGTCCCGACAGCGGTATCACGTATTGTCCATGTTGGTATCGCCAGGTAGCCCGGTCGTCAGGCTCTTGCGCTAGAGGTTCTGGGTATCCGACGCCAGAAATTCGGCGTCGGATACCCAGAATGTCAGGCCCGGGTACCTGATCAAGGAACACGATGGAAGACTGCTCTGGGTTCAATTCTCCGTCAAATCCTCCGGATAGCGTACCAACACCCGGTAGCCGCCATTCCAGGGCTTCTCGCTGGCGAACTGGCTGACGACGCCGACGACGATGAAGCGTTCGCCTTCGTTCACGTAGGGGCGGCGCCAGTCGAGACTGCTGCGCACGGTCACGCGGACCGGTTCGGCTTGGGGATCGGCCGCATCGCCGAGATAGATACTGTCTCCCTGATAGCCGGTGACGACGCCTTCGAAGGTAACCAGGCGGCCTTCCAACGATTCCCCGACTTCCGCAGGCGCGATCGAAAGCGGCTGCAGCGGCGGTCCGCCCTCCACGCGCCAGACCTGGGCCGGCGAATCCAGGCTCACCTCCATCTCGCCCCGGAAGGAGGTCGTCCGCCCGCGGATGCGCACGCGATCGCCTTCCGCCAGTGGCGGGAACTCGCCCCTCCGCAAGTAGACCCGAATGCCCAAACCGCCCGTCGCGCCGTCCGCCGCCGGATCGGCCACATACATGCTGCCGTTGAAGAGTCCCGGCGGCGCCGTCACGATGGCCTCGAATTCGACCCAGCGCTCGAGCCCAAAACGCTTGGCCTGCGCCAGGGAACCGGGCGGTCCGCCGGCCTGGCCTTCACCAGGATCGGGGATCGTCTCGGGATGGTTGCCCGTGCCGTACTGACCGCCGTAGGGAAAACCAGGCAGGGCGACGGTATTGTCCTGCCAGTCGCCCCCTTCGTCATCCCGTCCAACCGAACCACCGTTCCAGCCGCCCCACTCGGCCCGGTCGACCTCCCGACCGTCCGGGGCCAGCAGCCGCACGTACTCATTGACATCTTCCAGGTAGAAGCGCAATTCTTCCCGCCAAAGCACCAACCGTTCGCCCCCGTCCAGATAGCGCCCCTCTCTGAACGTATAGCGCCGACTGGCGACTTCGTCGCTCCAGCGGTTGGCCAGCTGCCAGCCGCCCAGGTCGACGGGCGTCCCGCCGGGGTTGTAGAGCTCGACAAACTCGTCGTCATCGTTGTGGATGCCGTCGCCGTTGAGGTCGTTGCTGGGTGCAAAGACGACCTCATCGATGCGCACTGTGGCCGTTTCGCTGCCGCCGCGCACCTGAATCGGCGCGGTCACGGCAAAGTCGCCGTCGGTCTGGGTGGCCACGACGAAGTAGCGGCTGCCGGGTAAGGCCGGCGCGGTGATGGACCAGCGCCCGTCGCCGGGGGGAATGTCGAGCTGCTGCCAGGGACGGTCGTTGCGCCACAGGGTCAGTCCGGCGACTTCCCCCGTGCGATCGCCGTACTGCACGTGGAAGGTCACGGCGCTGGCCGGATCCAGGCTGTCACCCATCCAGATCGTCGTACCGTCCTGTCGCTCCATACGCAGCGTGAGCCAAAGGCCGGGCGCGCTGCTCAGCCAGCCTCGAGCCCCGGCGACAGCTTCCATGATAGGCGCCTCGCTGGCCGCGGTGACGGCCAGGCCCGTATAGCGCGGCGCGGGGGACAAGCGGCCCGGCAGGGGCGGATTGGCCGTGCCGCCAGGCAGCAGCGGATGTACGGCCCCGCGCCATGCGTCCAGGAGCGAGCCCAGGTCGCCGGGCGCGGTGACGTCGGCGGCGTCCACGGCCCGAAGCCGCTCGCTCTCCAAGAGTTCGCCGTCGAGCCAGAGTGCATAGGCATCGTTAGCGGCCAGCCACGCATCCAGGGCACGGCGCGTAGCCAGTTCTGCGCTGATTGGTGCGAAGACGACGGCTGCATCACCGTCACCATCTTCCCAACGCCAGGCCGGCAACCCAATCACCGGCGCGTCGTCGCCCGGGTGTGTAACGGCAAGGGGATCAGCCAGGGCAACAAAATTGAGACCTGCCGCCCGGGCCGCGGCGGTCAGATAGGTGGGGGGCGCAGTGAAACCCGGCGTAAAGTTGCTGCGCGCGCCCAGTGACCCCCAGACGGCCTGATACCCGCCATCCAGGTCGACCGACGCATGGGCGTCGCCTGGTGGAAGCGTGCGCAGGTCGAAAGGCGCGGGCGGGCCGAAGAGGATGCGGCGGCGCTGGTCGGCCTGACGTTCCAGGCCGGCGCCCACGACGTGCTGCAGGCTGAAATCTCCGGGGGGCCGCAATTCGCCGCTGCGGCCGAGGACGCCATAGTCTCCATTTCCGTAGATGAAAGCGTCGACCGCCACACCGGCCGGGTTGAGCAAGACCACCTCATCGCCGCTGTCACTCAGGGCCCATTGCCCCGTGGCCAGATCGGCGCGGGGAACAAGCGCCGGCACGTCATTATCGGCCTTCTCAAACTGGGCGTCGGGCGCGCGGCCAAATTCCTGGAAGAAGGCACTACCGTCCCGGGCGATGACAAAGACATCCCCGGGCGCGAGGATTGTCCCGGCAGGCAGTGCGTACATGCCTTCACCATCGCCGGGCCGCTCAGCATCGCCAATACTCCAGCCGTCTAGGACAAGGGGTTCATTGCCCACATTGCGCAACGCAACAAACTCGCGACTGCCACTGCGAAAAGCCACCTCTTCGATGATTAGCGGCCCAGCACGTTCCGCCAGGCGCCACCCGTCACCGGTGACAGGTGGCGGTCCCGGAGTTGGCGTAGCGTCGGGCGGCGGCGTTCCCGTGGGCGGCGGCGCGGCGTCCGGTCCGCGGCCGGGCGTGCCCAGGTCGCCGGCCGAGCCGGGCCAGGGAGCGGCCGACACGAACCAGGCGCCCGGATCATCGGGCAGGGCCCGCTGGAGGCTGGCGCCCCGCGGCGGGGCAAGGTTGCCGTCACCCCAGACAACCCGATCAACTTCCCGAGCATCGGGGGCAAGTAGAAGCAACTCATCTTCGCCGTTGGCCAGGCTGAGCCCGCTGTAGACGTAGTCGACCGGCGCACCGCCATTGACGGAGGCATCGGCATTTCTGCCGAGGATGATAAACGCCCCCGGCGCGATCAGCAGTTCGGCCTCAATAGTGTGGCGCTCCGTGCCAAGATCTGCCAGCTGCCAGCCGCGCAGGTTGACCGCCTCAGCGCCAGGATTGTGAATCTCCACCCACTCACCTTCGTTGTCACCGACCGCGGCCGGATCGGCCAGGAATTCACTCACGTAGAGACGGGGTAGATCGCCAATATCGGGCGGCGGACCCGGGGTAGGCGGCGGATCGTCCGGCGGCGGCGGGTCGTCGTCCGGAGGCGTATAGGCTGCGCCGGGCGATCCAAAGTCGCCGGCGGAACCAGGCCAGGCTTGCCATGCGGTAGCCCAGCCCGCCCCGGCCCCAAAGCCGGCACGCTCCAGGCTGGCGCCCGGCGTGACGCTCTGCCCCTGGCCATCTCCCCAGCGAACCGCGTCTACCAGGACTTCGCCTGGACCAATCAGCAGCAATTCATCGTCGCTATTGGCCAGGCTCATGCCAGCGTAAACGTAGGCCGCGGCGACACCGCCGTTGACGGCGGTATCGCCGTTGCGGGCAAGGATAAGGTATTGGGTCGGCAAGATGTAAAGATCGTTGCCGATGGTGTAGTTGTCGTCGTCCTCATCCGTGAGCCGCCAGCCACGCAGGTTGATGGCCACCGTATCGTCGTTATAGAGCTCAATCCATTCCCCATCACCATCGTTCACCGCGCTGGGATTGGCCAGGAATTCGCTGATAAAGAGTCGCGGTGGATCCCCCTCAATCGGCGGAGGCGGCGGATCGTCCGGCGGCGGGGTAGGCTCAGGATCGGGCGGCCCCGGCGGGTCGGGGTCGGGGTCCGGGTTGGGCACGTAGGCCGCGCCGGGCGAGCCGAAGTCGCCGGCCGAACCGGGCCAGGGCTGCCACGCCGTGGCCCAGCCGTCCCCCTCGCCGAAGCCGGTGCGCTCCAGGCTGGCGCCCTTGGTCGTGGTGAGACCGCCGGTCCCCCAGACGACGCGATCCGCTTCCCGCTCGCCCGGCGCGATGAGCAGCAACTCGTCGTCATCGTTGGAGAGGCTGACCGACGCGTAGACGTAGGCCACGTCCACACCGCCGTTTTCGGCGCGCACGGCGCTGCGGCCGAGAATCACGTATTGGCCGGGCTGAAGCGTCAGGTCATCGCGGATCGTATGCCCGTCGGTTCCCAGGTCGGCGATGCGCCAGCCGCGCAGGTTGACGGGTGCGTCATCCCCATTGAACAGCTCGATCCACTCGCCCGCACTGTCCGTGACCGCGTCCGGATTGGCCAGGAACTCGCTGATGCGAATCCGCGGCAGCGGGCCCGTGATGGGCGGCGGCGGATCGTCCGGCGGCGGCGGATCCGGATCCGGATCGGGCGGTTCCGGCGGATCGGGGTCTGGGTTGGGGTTGGGCACGTAGGCCGCGCCGGGCGAGCCGAAGTCGCCGGCCGAACCGGGCCAGGGCTGCCACGCCGTGGCCCAGCCGTCCCCCTCGCCGAAGCC
>CAYZLP010000260.1:4646-6985 GCA_964478635.1 uncultured Caldilineaceae bacterium | reverse complement strand
AATTAATTATCCTATGGCGCCTGTCTCAGCAATTCTCGAATCCAATCACGTTCCACACGGGGTCTTCATCCATGACGGGCCCGTGCGTTCTCTGGAGCAGGCCGCGGCCGAGCGCGGCCAAGAGCCCGGCCAGGTTGTGCGCACGATCCTCTTTCGGTTGAGTGAAGGCGAGTACGCCATGGTGCTGGTCGGGGGACCGAGTCAGATCTCATGGAAAGCGCTCCGCGCCCATTTTGGCCGATCCCGGCTGACGATGGCCGATCGGGACGAAGTGCTGGCCGTGACCGGCTACCCCGTCGGCGCGGTGGCCCCGTTCGGCGTCCCGGGTGAAGTGCCGGTCCTGGTCGATCGCAGCGTCTTGACGTACGACGAAATTTCAATGGGCTCGGGCGTACGCGGAACGGCGATCATTCTGCGCTCGGCCGATTTGCTGGCCGCCTTGGGTGATGTCCCGGTGGGAGATTTCGTCGAAGAGAATGCGTCAGCCTTGTAGCCGTGGTCTTGGCGAACAATAAAAAGTAAGGATTTGCCGTGTACAGATTGAAGATCGCTTTTTTGCCGAAGTCGATTCTGGGCACGGCCAGGCCCGTGCCCAGACGTTTCGTATTTTAGAGAATTTGTGGTTTAATTAAGTACATTACGTATCTGTAAGTATTTGGGAAATTTGTTGATGCTCTCTGGGCCAACCTGACCAGAGAACACTCATTGGCCATCGAAGATCGACGGGAAAATAAATTTCGGTGACACACGTTCATCGCGGATTCCCATTGAACATGCAGTTATCCGGTTGTATAATCATAAGCAAAAAGGTGATCTAATGGCTGAAAAACTGGATGAACGCGATCTCTTGATCCTCAATACACTGCAGCAGCATGGCCGCATGAGCAATGTGGACCTGGCCCAGCGAATTGGGCTTTCGCCCCCTGCTACCCATGTCAGGCTGAAGCGCCTGGAAGAGGATGGCTTCATCGATCAATATGTGGCCCGCCTGGATCGAGCCAAATTGGGCTTTTCCATGCTCTGCTACATCAGCGTCGGTTTGCACGCCCATTATGTGGGTGAGCTTGAAGCCGTGCGCAACAAGTTGCGAGAGATGCCCGAGGTGCTGGAGTGCAACTTCGTCACGGGTGACTTCGATTATCTCCTGAAAGTCGTCCTGCGCGATCAGGAGGACCTGGAACGCTTCATTGTGCGGCAGCTGTCTGCGCTGCCCGGGGTCGAGCGTATTTCGACCAGCCTGGTCGTGTCGGAGATTAAGTCATCGACGGCGCTGCCGATCTTGGAGGAGGTCTAGCAGATCCCGGCGGAAATGACCGACAGTTTCTACCCGCGGTAGGGGCGCCGAATTTCCGCCGTGGTACTGGCGCTGAGCTCAGTCGACGCATTTACGCTGTCCTGTACAAGTGCCTCCGGCGGTCTCGCCATGTGGGCGCCATGGAAACAATCAAGCGGTCCGTTGTGCGCCGATGACGTCGCACGGCTTTGCATCCATGCTTACGGTATGCGCTCCCGATGCCGCAGTATGGTAAGGGCGCCGATCCAATGGCGGATTGGCGGTGAAAAAGGAGGCCAATGATGACCGCCAAGATTGATCGCAAATGGGCGCCGCCGGGTGGATCCTCGTCGCCATCTACAAACCCGTCCGGCAAGCGACGCGTCCAGGCAACGCATCGTGCTGCACCCGTGCCGCGCAAGCAGCCTGAATTGGTTTTGGCCGACTATCGCCTGGCTTATTTAAGCCGCGAAATCAGCTTGTTGGGTCGGGCCGAGGTAATGGGCGGCCGGGCAAAGTTTGGGATCTTTGGCGATGGCAAAGAGATTGCGCAAGTCGCCATGGCCCGCTTCTTCCGGCCGGGCGATTTTCGTTCCGGCTACTATCGGGATCAGACGCTGGCCTTTGCTCTGGGACTGACAACACCCGAAGCCTTCTTTGCCCAGCTTTATGCCCATGCCGACACCGCCGCGGAACCCGCTTCCGGCGGACGGTCTATGGTAGCGCACTTCAGTACGCGTCTCCTGGATGATGCCGGCGACTGGCGCTCCCAGCGTCGCCGCCCCAACACGGCGGCCGACATTTCGCCCACGGCCGGCCAGATGCCCCGCCTCGTTGGGCTGGCCTATGCTTCCCGCCTCTATCGCGCCCTGGACGAATTGCGCGACTATCCCGATTTTTCCAATCGCGGCAATGAGGTTGCCTTCGGCACCATCGGCAATGCCAGCGCGGCCGAAGGTCTCTTTTGGGAGGCCATCAATGCCATCGGCGTGCTCCAGGCGCCGGCCGTCATCACCATCTACGATGACGGGTACGGTATTTCCGTTCCCAACGAATTTCAGCTGAC
>CAYZLP010000260.1:0-4546 GCA_964478635.1 uncultured Caldilineaceae bacterium | reverse complement strand
TCCTCCAGGCCAACTTCGACGCCCTCCTGGCCAAGGATCCGCGCATTGTGATCTTCGGTGAAGACGTGGGCTATCTGGGGGGCGTCAACCAGGGCGTCGCCGGTCTGCAAGCCAAGTATGGCCCCCTGCGCGTCTCCGACACCGGCATCCGTGAAGCGACCATCATCGGCCAGGCCATCGGTCTGGCCCTGCGCGGCCTGCGGCCCATCGCCGAGATTCAGTATATCGACTACATTCTCTACGCCCTCCAGACCCTGGCCGATGATCTGGCAACGCTGCGCTGGCGCTCTGCCGGCGGACAGGCTGCCCCGGTCATCGTGCGCACCCGGGGTCATCGGCTGGAAGGGATCTGGCATGCGGGTTCGCCTATGGGCGGCCTGCTCCATTTGCTCCGGGGCATGCACATCCTCGTGCCGCGCAACATGACCCAGGCCGCCGGATTTTACAACACCCTGCTTCAGGGTGATGACCCGGCGCTGATCGTGGAGCCTCTCAACGGCTATCGCCTGCGAGAAGCCATGCCCGAAAATCCCGGTGAGTATACCGTGCCCTTGGGCGTGCCCCAGGTGCTGCGCAGCGGCTCCGATGTGACCCTGGTGACCTACGGTTCCATGTGCCGGATCGGGCTGGAAGCGGCCGAGGCCCTGGCCGGGATCGGCATCGAGGTCGAATTGATCGACGTCCAGTCCTTGCTCCCCTTCGACCGTGACGGCATGATTGGCGAGTCCCTGCGCAAGACCGGCCGTCTCGTCATTGCGGATGAAGATGTTCCCGGCGGCGCCTCTGCCTTCATTCTGCAACAGGTGCTGGAGCACCAGCGCGGTTACTACTATCTCGACAGCGAGCCCCGCACCATTACGGCCGCTGCGCACCGTCCCGCCTACGGCAATGACGGCGACTATTTCTCCAAACCCAATGTAGAGGAAATCATCGGGGTAATTGCCGGATTGATGCATGAAGCGGATCCCGAGCGCTATCCCCGCCTCTGGGCCAAGTAAATCCCCGCGCCCGCATTGCTCGCCCCCTGAGCCTGTCGGAGGCGGATCCGGCCTTCGACAAGCTCAGGCCATGAGGATAGTTCAGGCTGCGAAGATGTAGCGCATCTGCGCACGACTACCCCACGAAAACCGTCTCTTCCGGATAGTCGATCGACGAGTGGCGCTGATGCCGCTGGACGAGTGCGATCATGACCGTGACCGCGCCCAGCCTGCCCCAGAACATGACGGCCATGATGAGTAAGCGCCCGAAAGCATTGAGTTCGCCCGTGATGCCCAGAGAGAGGCCGCAGGTCGAGAGGGCCGACATTACTTCGAAGAGAGCCGTGTCCAGCGTGAAGGGATGGGTCGCCAATAGGAACCAGGTGGCGATGAGGGCGAAATTGAGGCTGAGCACCAGAACGACGGCTGCCCGCAAGAGCACGGCCTGGGGAATGGTGCGACCGCCGACGCGAACGTCCCGATAGCCCCGGCTGTAGCTCCATATCGCCAGCAGGAGTACGGAAAAAGTGCCGGTCGTGATGCCGCCGCCCATGGAGGCCGGCGCGGTGCCGATAAACATCAGCGTGAGGAGCAGCAGGCGGCTTTCCTGCTGCATTTCGGTGAAGCCGATAAAGCCGGGAAAGCCGGCCGTGCGCGCCGAGACGGACTGAAATGCCGACTGCTGCAGAACGTGGAGCAGACCGTCCTCACTCAAGACGCCGCCCAGACGGTATTCAGAGGTAAAGAGCGCAATCCAGCCCACCAGGAAGAGCGTGAGCGCGGCCGACAGCGTGATCTTCGCGTTCAGCGAGAGGCGCTTGCGCCGCGTCGTCCGTTCGTACAGTAGCTCCATGTAGATGGGGATACCCAACCCGCCCAGCAGAATGAGCGCCGCCAGCAGAAAGAGGGTAAGTCCATCGTGCGGGATGCCGTCGGGGTAGGCCACGCGCCCGAAGAAGAGATCGAAACCGGCATTGCAGAACGCGGAGACTGCGTGAAAGAGCGCATAGAACCAGACCGGTCCGTCGGTGACGATGGCGTTGAACTTCCAGTGTAAGTAGAGTGCCAAGGCGCCGACGCCTTCGATGAGCAGGAGCAGGAGCAGCGAGCGGGAGAGGTAGCGCATCAGGCTGCGCTGGCCGCCCAGACCGAAGGCGCTGGCCAGAGCAAGCCGGTCGTGATAAGAGATGCGCCGTCCCAACAGAATCAGCCCCAAGGCCACCAGAGCCATGAAGCCGACCCCGCCCGCCTGGATCAGGAGCAACAGTACAACCTGACCGAGAATGGTAAAGTCGGTGCTGGTTGTAAGCACCGAGAGCCCCGTCACCGTGACGGCCGAAGTGGCCGTGAACATGGCGTCGAGCCAGGTAATGGGACGAGTCGTCATCCCGGGCAGCTTGAGCGCCAGCGTGCCAACTCCGATCATCAGCGCTAGACCGATTACCAGGCGAACTGCGACCGGGGTTCTTTGGAGCCGATGCGCCGCGGTCGAGTCGCGGCGCAGGTGCAGGATGCGCTGACCGGTCGAGCGCAGGGAGGATCGCACGGTTAGAGGGCCCGGATGAAATCGAGCAGCTTCCTTTGCTCGCCGACCACGAAGAGCAGATCCTGCTCGGCCAGAATGATGTCGGCGGCAGGCGAGATGGTCAACGCTTCGTCTCGGATGAGCATGACGACCGTGGCGCCCTGCCGTTCACATTCGGCTACCGATTTTCCCTGAAGCTTGCCGGTCACGACAATTTCGGCCACTGTATGGGTCGTGTCCAGGTGAACGGTGGCAAGGACGCCGGGCATGATCAATTGGTTAGCCAGATCCTCGGCGCTCTCCTGCAGGGGGAGCACAACTTCATCCGCCCCGATGCGCCGCAGGATCTCCTCATCGCGATGGGAGTCGGCCCGGGAGATGAGCCGGGGGACGCCCATGTCCTTGACGGAGGCGGCGATCTGGGCCGCGGCGCCGAAGTCATCGCCAATCGTGATGATGACCGTTTCAAATGAGCCGATATCGACCTCGAGGAGCGCGTCTTCATCGGTTGCGTCCGCAATGACGGCCGCCGTGATCTCGTCGGCGATGGCCCGCACGCGGCGGGGGTCGCTGTCGATGCCGAGCACGGAGAAACCGAACTGCTCCAGCCGCCGCGCCAGCACGCTGCCATAGCGGCCCAACCCGATAACGGCGAAGTTGAGATTCGATGATTGACGCATGGGCAAGGTCTCGTGAAACGAATGACGATTGGCGCAACGCGGTTGACGCGGGATCGGTCTGCCTCCACTGCGCGCGCCGCAGTGTCGAAATCGGCTTCAACGGTGACGCGTCTGATTACGATTGGTTGACGGTTTGTTCTGCGCGCCAGGCCTCGAGTTGCCGCCGGTGCCGCTCTTCCAGCTTGGTAAGCGGACGCTTGCTCAGCATGAGCGCGTTGGCTTCGGCAAAAGTGAGGCCGTGGGCCTGCATGAGATAGGCCGCCAGGACGGTTGCCGAGCGTCCTCGCCCTTTGGCGCAATGGACCAGGACGCTCCGCCCGTCTGCAACCTGGGCCGCGATCCAGCCCACGCCTTCGTTCAGAATCTCCGCGGCCGGTACTGTGACGTCCAGCACCCGCAGGTGCAGATAAGAGATGTCATTTGCGGCGTAGAAGCCGACGTCGTCTTCCCGCTCGGCCCGGATATTGAGGACGGCGTTGATGCCGTGCTCGACGAGAAATTCATAGTCGCGCGGGTAGGTGGGCGCGCCGCCCAACCACAGGCTCTCCGGTATGCCGTCGGCAGGCGTGATCTGATCGAACCAGGCATGGCCGCGGACGCTTTCGTAATAATAGCGAATGCCCGGATAGAGCTTGTCGAAGGCCCAGTGGTGGGGCGTTATTTTGCCGCTGCTCATCTTTGACACTCACTCCAATTCTATCAAGAGTTGCCCACGCTGGACGACTTCGCCCGCGCGGCAATTGACATGCGCAACATTGCCGTCCTGCGGCGCAGTGATGCGCAGTTCCATCTTCATGGCCTCCATGAGGACGAGCGTCTCTCCCTTGCGCACGACGTCGCCGGCGTGCACCAGCACGTCCAGGACCAGGCCCGGCATGGTCGCCGTGAGCGAACCGCCGCCTGAGGAGCCCGGGGACGCGGGCCGGCGGCGTGGGTCGGGCCTGTCCAGGGTCCAAGTCGCGCCGTCGAGACCGACATAGCGCCTAGCACCGTCGGAGGCCACATACGCGCGTACGCGCTGGGACGCCGTCGCCATGTCGATGCGTCCCCGGTCCCCCGGGTGAGCCTCGATTCGATAGGTCCGTCCGGCCACGTGGACGACATACCCGTCGACAGCCGACTCGACCGTGACGGTGATGATTTCGCCATTAACCTCGTATTGGAATTCCCGTTTCATTCGTATCCCTACCGTAGAGACGTTGCATTGCAACGTCTCTACAATATGGCGTGGGAGACGTTGCATTGCAACGTCTCTACAACGTCTCTACGGCGCCATGCGGTATCCGTTGGTCATGCGCCACGGGCTGTAAGGATCGCCGTGGGTTTCGTCGTGCGGTGCGCCGGATACATTCGTTCCGGTATGC
>CAYZLP010000259.1:0-6995 GCA_964478635.1 uncultured Caldilineaceae bacterium | reverse complement strand
GACTTCTACAACGACTTGAAGGCGCGCACCCGGGGCTACGCCAGCATGGACTACACGCTGGACGACTATCGTGCCTCCGACATGGTAAAGCTCGACATCCTGGTCAATCAGCAGCCGGTCGATGCGTTGAGCGTCATCGTGCACCGGGACGACGCCTTCTACAAAGGGCAGCGTCTGGTCTCCAAGATGAAGGAGATCATTCCGCGCCAGATGTTCGAGGTGCCCATTCAAGCCGCCGTCGGCAACAAGATCATCAGCCGGGCCAACGTAAAGGCGCTGCGCAAGGACGTGCTCTCTAAATGCTACGGCGGCGACGTCTCGCGCAAGCGCAAGCTCCTGGAGAAACAGAAGGCCGGCAAGAAGCGCATGAAGATGGTGGGCGCAGTGGAAATTCCCCAGGAAGCCTTCATGTCGGTACTGAAACTGGATGACGATTAGTAAATCCCGGCGGACATGAACCTACAGTTTCTACCAGGGGTAGGAGCGCCGAATTTCCGCCGTGGCATTTACGCCGCTATGTACTGGACAATTTCATCAATCTCCCGCTCTCCTAATCTCGAAGGCATCTCACATTCGACGATTTGGAGATAATGAGATTGGGAAGGCGCGCTTCACGCTGGCATGGCTACCCTCTCCGTTCATGAACTCCTGCGTCGGGCCGGGATCGATCCGAAAAAGTCGCTGGGGCAGAATTTTCTGGTCGACGAAGGCTACCTGGACCGCATTGTCGCCACGGCGAACCTGAACGCGGACGACATTGTCGTGGAGGTAGGGCCAGGCCTGGGCACGCTCACCGCGCGTTTGGCCGCCGAGGCCGGCTGCGTGGTGGCGGTCGAGCTGGACGATCGCCTGATCCCCTTTCTGCGTGGCGAATTCGCCCTGCGCGACAACATACACATCATCCACGGCGACATCCTGGAGCTTCAGCCCCGGGAACTCATTCAGCCCTGCGCGCCGCAGCCGACGCCCAAAGCGGCAGCGGGAGCGGCACCAACGCCCCACCCCTATAAGTTCGTGGCCAACTTGCCCTACTACATCACCAGTGCGGTGTTGCGCCACGTGCTGGAAGCGACGGCTGCGCCCAGCCGGGCGGTGGTGATGGTGCAAGAAGAGGTTGCCCGGCGCATTTGCGCCGAGCCGGGTGAGATGTCGATTTTGAGCGTGGCCATCCAGTACTATGCCGAGCCGCGCCTGGCCTTCCGGGTACCGGCCGGCGCTTTCTTTCCCCGCCCCAATGTCGACAGTGCGCTGCTTGATCTGGTCGTACGCCCGCATCCGGCCCTGGCCGCTATCGAAGGTGAAGTGGACGAGGCCCGCTTCTTTGCCTTGGTGCGCGCCGGCTTCGGCCAGAAGCGCAAGCAACTGCGCAATTCGTTACGCGCCGGCCTGCACATGAATAAGCAGGCGGTCGACGATCGCCTGACCGCCGCCGGCATCGAGCCCAGCCGGCGCGCCCAGACCCTGTCCATCTACGAGTGGGTGCGGCTCTATCAGGCGCTGCAATCTTGATAGCCCCTGTCCAAACTGCTATACTGCAATCCATGGATATTCTCGTTCAGCCGACTCCCAATCCCAATGCGCTCAAATTCATTCTGCCGGAAGCTCAATTCGACAAGCCGCAGAGCTTTCCCAGCGCGGAGGCAGCCGCCGACCATCCGCTGGCCCGGCACATATTCGCGCTAGGTCGCGTCTACAACGTCTTCATGGTCCGGGATTTCGTCACGGTCAACAAGCTGCCCGACATTCCCTGGGAACCGCTACGGGATGAGATTGTGGAGGTGCTGGTGGCGTACCTTGAGAAGATTGAAGGTTAGAGATTGAAGATTGGGATGCGCGCATTGTGACTCAGGACAATCCGTTGCCGGTCATTGTGGCCAGTGAAAATGGGCGTCGCGGCGCCGGCGCCGCCATGGAACTGCTCGTGAACGGCGGCAGCGCGCTGGACGCGGTTGAGCTTGCCTGCCGCATTGTGGAAGCCGGTCCGGCCGACCACAGCGTGGGCTATGGCGGTCTGCCCAATCTGTTGGGGGAAGTGGAGTTGGACGCCAGCATTATGGACGGACGCACCCTGCGCGCCGGGGCGGTCGCGGCAGTGCACGGGTATAGTCACCCGATTACCCTCGCGCGCCGGGTCATGGAGCGGACGCCTCATGTGCTCTTGACGGGCCGCGGCGCGGAGCGCTTCGCGGCCGAAATTGGCATGACGCCAAGCGACCAACGCACGGAAGAATCCCTGCGCCGCTGGGAAGCGCGCTTCGACGAGCGGGGCGTGGGCCGGGAGGCGCTGCATCCCCTGAGCGCCGCGGCCGCCCGGATGACGGCGCCGCTCAATTTGCAGGACCGGGCGGCCCGGGGCGAACGGATCGACACCTTGGGGACCGTCAATTTTCTGGCCCTCGATCAGTTCGGCAATCTGGCCTCGGCGGTCAGCACCAGCGGCATTGGCTGGAAATATCCCGGCCGTGTGGGCGACAGCCCACTGATCGGCGCCGGCAACTATTGCGATAATCGTTACGGGGCCGTGGCCTGCACCGGCATGGGCGAGTTGGCAATTCGGGCGAGCACGGCCCGCAGCCTGGTGCTCTATCTGAAAGCCGGCCAGCCCTTGGTCGAAGCCGGCCTGGAGGCGCTACGCGATCTCTTGCCGCTGGAAGCAGGCGAAGGTCAATATATGAACATCGTCACGTTAACGCCCGCCGGCGAGCATGGCGGGTTTACAACCGTGGCGGGAAAGCAGTACCTCTATCAGCGGGGTGACATGCGGGAGCCGGCTCTGGCCGAGCGCCGCACCCTGCCTGCAGGATAACGCGAGGCCGGTTGGCCCGATCAATCACCATCAGCACGGCGTAGTGACTGCCATGGCGACAGCGGTAAGGATGCCTCAACTCGGAGAAAGCGTGGTCGAAGGAACCGTCGCGCGCTGGCTAAAGGCGCCGGGCGACTCCATCGACAAGCTTGAGCCGCTGTTGGAGATCTCGACTGACAAAATCGACACCGAAATTCCCGCACCGGCCACGGGCACCTTACTGGCCGTTTTGGTGGAGGCGGGCGAAACTGTTACGGCCGGGGCTGTCCTGGCCTACATCGGCAGTCCCGGCGAATCGATTCCTGTCGCTCATTCCGAGTCCGCCCCAGTGGTCCAGGACGATGCCCCGGAGGTAGAGCAGGAAAAAGCGTCGGCAACCGGCCTGGCAACGGCCGCGACGCATTCCAAGGACGCACCGTCACCGGGCGGGCGCGATTTTATCAGCCCGGTGGTAGCTCGTATTGCCGCCGAACACGGGGTCGACCTGACCCGGGTGTCCGGCAGCGGCCTGGCAGGTCGGATTACCAAAAAAGACATTCTGGCGTTTATCGAAGCAGGGGAAGCGGCACAATTAAAAGCGCCCAAGCTTCCGTCCAAAGCTTCTGCGGCGGCTGAGACCGTGCTGGAACCCCTGAGCAACATGCGGCGGCTAATCGCCGAGCATATGGTGCTCAGCAAGCGCACGAGCCCCCATGTGACGACCGTGATGGAAGTCGACATGACGGCCGTGGTGCGCCATCGGGAGGCCGGCCGCCAGCGCTTTGCCGAACGGGGCATCGGGCTGACCTACACAGCCTATTTTCTGGCGGCAACCGCAGCAGCTCTCCGGGCCGTACCCGAGGCGAACAGCCGCTTTACGGAGCGAGGGATCGAGCTTCACCGGCGCATACACATCGGCATGGCCGTCGCCGTGGACCAGGGACTCATCGTCCCCGTGCTGCGCGATGTGGACGACATGAACTTGCAGGGCATCGCCCGGGCGGTGCAGGATCTGACCCGCCGGAGTCGTGAAGGAAAGCTCCTGCCGGACGAGATTCAGGGCGGCACTTTTACGGTGACCAACCACGGCACGGCCGGCAGCCTGGTGGCGACGCCGATCATCAACCAGCCCCAGGCCGGAATCCTGGGCGTCGGCGCAATCGTCAAGCGGCCGGTCGTGCGCAGCAGCGGGCCGTCGCTCCTGCCCGATGCCGACGACGCCATCGTCATCCGGCCCATGTGCTATCTAAGCTTCACCTTCGATCACCGGATCCTGGATGGCGCAAGTGCGGATCGATGGCTGGGTGTTGTAAAATCAACGCTCGAACAGTGGTCCTGAATGGAGAACCAAAAGAAAGACTGAGACTGAGCAAGACCGAGAAAGACCAAATCACGGGAGCAATCATGAGCAATCACAGTTATGACTATGATGTCATTGTCGTCGGCAGCGGGCCGGGCGGCTACGTCGCCGCCATCCGCGCGGCGCAATTGGGCCTGAAGACCGCCATCGTCGAGCGGGAAAGCCTGGGCGGCGTTTGCCTCAACTGGGGCTGCATCCCGACCAAAGCCCTGATCCACAATGCCGAGATCGTGGAGACCCTCCATGATGCGTCGACCTACGGCATCAGCTTTGACAATCTGACCGTTGACTTTGGGGCCGCGGTCAAGCGCAGTCGCGAGATTGTCGGGCGCCAGACCAAGGGCGTCGGCTTCTTGATGAAAAAGAACAAGATCGACGTCATCGAAGGCCACGGCACCTTCAAGGATGCCCATACGCTCCACGTCGCTCCGTCGGAGTTCATCGACAATGCGGAAGAGCGAGACGTGACCGCGGCCAACTTCATCGTCGCCGTGGGCGCGAGGGCCCGCAGCCTGCCCGGCACGACCATCGATCACGATCGGGTCATCGAGTATCGGGATGCCGTTGTCCTGGACGATCTGCCCGCGAAGATGATCGTCGTCGGTTCCGGCGCCATCGGCATGGAATTCAGCTATGTCTACGGCGCGTACGGGACCGAAATCACGGTCATCGAAATGTTGGACCAGGTGCTGCCGCTAGAGGACAAGGAAGTCTCGGCCGAGGTAGCCAAGGCCTTCAAGAAGAGCGGCATCAATGTTCGCACCAGCACCCGGACTGAAAAAGTCGAGGTCACCGACAGTGGCGTCAACGTGACGGTCAAGGATCTGAACAATGACACAACGGAGACCTTGAGCGCCGACAAAGTGCTTATGGCCATTGGCATCCAGGCCAACACCGACAAGGTCGATCTCGAGGCCGCAGGCGTGAAGGTCAACGAGCGGGGCTTTATCGATGTCGACGAAGTCATGCGCACGAATGTGCCCCATATCTATGCCATCGGCGACTGCACGGGCAAGCTCGCGCTCGCGCACGTGGCCAGCGCCATGGGCATGGTGGCAGCGGAAACCATCGGCGGTGCGGAGACGCTTCCCATTCCCGCCGAGCGCTATCAGTTCATGCCCCGCTGCACCTACTGCCATCCCCAGGTGGCCAGCCTGGGCATGACCGAAGCCCAGGCCAAAGAAGCGGGTTACGAGATCAATGTGGGCAAATTCCCCTTCATGCCCAACGGCAAGGCCCAGGCGCTCAATGAGCGCACCGGCTTCGTCAAGATTATTGCCGACGCCAAATATGGCGAGATTCTGGGCGCGCATTTGGTCGGCCCGGATGTCACCGAGCTATTGCCGGAACTCTCTCTGGCCCAGTTCATGGAGATCACCCCGGCGGAGATCGCGCGCAACGTCCATGCACATCCAACCCTGAGCGAGGCGCTCTTGGAAGCGGCCCACGCCGTCGAAGGCCACCCGGTTCATATGTAACTTGGCAACTACTCAGCCACCGATCAGATAGAACGCGGATTAGGCGGATTCACCGAATCTACGCAGATTTTCATCCAGATTGATCCGCTGGTATCCGCCAAATCCGCTCAATCCGCGTTCTATCCACTTGTGAACATGAACACGACTACCTATCCGAGCATAGCAGTTGATATCCCCGTGCGTTTTGCCGAAACCGACGCCATGGGCATCGTTCATCACTCGGCCTACATCGTCTGGTTTGAGTTGGGTCGGGTGACATGGATGGATGCCATGGGCGTGCCCTACACGGAGGTAGCCGAAGGGGGCAATCACTTCGCGGTGACGAAAGTCGAGGTTCAATATCGCGGCGCCATTCGATTTGGAGAGGTTGTCAAGCTGGAAACAACCGTAACGATGTTGCGCAGTCGTCAGGTTAGCTTCAGCTATTCTGTCTATAATGGGAAGGGCGACCTGGCTGCGACGGGTCGCACCGATCACATTTGCGTCGATCTTGCAGGCCACAGCGCGAAGATTCCCGACTCCGTCTTCACGCGCCTGCAGGCAGAGCAGATCGCCGGTACGGGAGTACGCGCATGATCCACGTCGAACAGCATGGTCCGGTTACGGTAATTCGCCTGGCGCGGGCTCTTTTCGGCCGCCCGATTGCGTGGACGGCGGCCTATTACGTGGACGGCCTGCTCATCGACTGCGGGCCGCGCTGCACGGAACGCGAACTGCTGCGCATCCTGGAGCCGGTGGACGTGCGCCAGATCGTGCTGACCCACGCCCATGAAGAGAATTGCGGCGCGCTGGGCGCCCTCCATGCTGCCTATCCCGACACGCCCATCTATGCTTCGTGGCGCACAGCCGCCTTGCTCGCCGAGCCGCGCAGGCTCAAGCTTCAGCGCTATCGCCGGCTGGTCTGGGGAATGCCCCGGCCGGTGGAAGCGGTCCGGCCCCTGGATGAAGCCCACGATCTGATCGAAACGCCGAATTTCCATTTTCGCGCGGTCGAAACGCCTGGCCACACCACGGACCACGTCAGCTATTTTGAGCCGGAGCAGCGCTGGCTCTTTTCCGGTGATGCATTTGAGGCCGGTCGCGATCGCGCCTGGACGCCGGAGGTCGATCTCTTCAGCGTACTGGGCAGCCTGCGCATGCTTGCGGATCTGCGCCCGGAACGTCTCTTTCCCGGCAGCGGCAACGTCCGCCGGACACCCCAACCCGAAATTCACGAGAAGATCGGCTATTTGATCGGCCTGGCCAACGAGGTTGGCAAATTGGAGGCACTGGGCATGCGCGTGCCGGAAATTGCCGCCTGTCTTTTCGAGGAAGAGCCGTCCATCCAGAGTTGGACCCTCGGCCACTATTCAACCGCGCACTTGATCGAGGC
>CAYZLP010000258.1:0-7003 GCA_964478635.1 uncultured Caldilineaceae bacterium | reverse complement strand
ATGATCGGGCCGGCGGCCCGGCCGTCGCTGAGCAGGCTGCCAGCGAGCGGTGTTATGCCCAGGCGCTGGCAGCCTACACGGCCGGGGTGGAGGCCGCGACCGGCGATGCAGGCGCAGCGGCGTCGCTCAACGCCGGTTTGGCCTCGCTTTACCGCGCCCGGGTTGTCGGTCCCGACGGCCGGACAGCGCCCGCCTATGCCCGCCTTATGACCGAGGCGGCACGGCTGGCTGCTGCGGGGCTCCCTCAGGAGGGGGCCCGTCGCGCGGAGATGTTGCGTTGGCAGCAGGAGGGGCTGACGCTACAGCTCATCGATGCCCGAACACGCCGCGACTGGGTGGCCGCGCTGGCGCTGCTCGACCAGCTGGCCGCGCTGCCGGCCGGCCTCGTCGATCCGGCTCGCATTGCCCAGGACCGGCGCACGGTGGAGATCCAGCAGGCCCTTCAATTGCTGGAACAAGGCGACCGCAGCGCCGCCCTTGCCCTGGCGGGAGAGGGCATCGCCGATCTCGAGCTTGCGCCGCCGGCCGCGTCGCAGAGCCTTTTCACCGGCTGGGAAGGGACGGTCAGGGCAGGGGTTGACGGGACCGAACTGCACTTTGTTGGTCACCCGGCTGCCGATGACGGGACGGCCCACGCTGCCTTGGCCGAGCAGGTCGCCCGCTGGCGCAACGCGGGACTGCCCCGGGGTGTACGGGTGGAACTGAACGAAGAAGGCAACTCAGGGGGAACCTTTCCGGTTGAATTGACGATTAATCTTCCAGCCGATACGCGCGCGGATTCGCTGGCGCTCCTGTTGAGCGGCGGGCCCCAATGGGCCATGCTGCGCAGTGTGCTCGAACAGACCGGGCTGGAAGTGGAACAGAGTGGACGCCTTTTCTGGCAGGAGAGTACGCTGCGACAGACGCTGAATCTGGCGCCGGTCGCGGATCAGTGGCGGGCCATGGCGGCCAACTTGCAGCGTGATGCCGCCCAGTTCGAGGCTCAGGCCGCGACGCTTGCGGCCGATCCGGCAACGGGAGAGGACGCGCTGCGGGCCCAGATTCAAGCCGCCAACTACCGCAATGCAGCCGCGGTCTGGGAAGGGTTGGCGCGGGGGAGCTGGGTCGTGACGACATTGACTGCGCCTTCGCGACTGGATACGCTGGCCCGCTCGTGGTTGACAACTGTGGACGCGCCCGCCCAAGTGATGGAATACAGTGCTCAATCGGTGAATGTGGCCCGGCTCCTGCTGACCGCGCTCGCGGGCGTTGTGGCATTATTGCTGCTGGCTTTTCTGTTGTGGCGATTACTGTAACGATCATCCTGGCTTTGGTATGCTCGAGTGATGCAACCTGTGCTATCATAAATGGGTTGTGGCCGGCCGGTGTCCGGCGCATACGAGCATGAGTCCGGTGCTCCGGTAGATTTGAAGGATTCGTCTTACCTCCTATGGCAACACTGACATCGCGCCAAGTCGCGACCCAACATACCCATCGCCGCCCCGCTCTGCACACCAATCGCTACCGAGACAATGTCTATTACCAGGATGGGCACATCGTTACCGCGATCCTGGCGTCGCTGCTCTATCTGCTCGTGGCGGTCTCACTCGATGCTGCGGGCTACACCGACCAGATGTCGATTCTGGTTCCGGTGACGGCCGGCGCGCTGGTGTTGGGCCTGCTCATGTCATTCAGCCGATTCGACGGCTTCTTCGCCATGTCCCACAGCCTCTTCACCGGCTTCGCCTGGATACTCTTTTTGATGTCGACCCTGGTCACACCTGGGGAGATCCAGTCCTTCCAGGCCAACGGGATTGACGGTCTCCAGGCCCGCTCCTATCAAGTTCTACTGGCATGGGTCATCTGGGTCGGCTCGGCTTTGAACAGCGAAGCCACCGCCGACAACTATGTATTCGTCTTCGAAATCAGTTTTCTCGTCTGGTGGCTCACCTTTTTGGGCATCTGGTCGATCTTCCGCTACGGCTACACTTGGCGCGCGATCGTACCCGCCGGCATCGTTCTGGCCATCAACGTCTTCAATGCACCCAATCCGGTGCTTGGCTTCCTGATTGTCTTCTCGCTGGTGGCCCTGGTGATGCTGGTGCGGACCAATCTGGCCGAGCAGCAGCTCCGCTGGCGGGAGCAGCGCATCTATTTTAGCCCCGACATTACCTTTGACTTTTTGCGCAGCGCACTCTACTACAGCGCAATCGTCCTCGCCCTGGCCTGGGTGGTGCCCGGTCTGGGGCGCAACCAGGAAGTGCAGTCTATGACCGCGCCCATGCGGGAGAATTTTACGGAGCTGACGCAGCGCTTCAATGAACTGCACCCCAATCTCAACCAGAGAGAGCTGCCAAGCTATGCGTCGTTTGGCCCCAATCTGACGCTGGGCGGCGCCCGGCAGGTGGAAGACCGGCCGATTCTGCAGATCCGGGCTGACAAGGGCCGCTATTGGCGGGCCGTTACCTATGACTATTACGATGGTGCGGGGTGGCAGAATACCCGGGGCTCCGAGCAGAATTACGATGCGCTGGAGACGATTCCCGCACCCAATTGGGCCAACCGCGAGCCGGTGACCCAAACGATAACGCTGCTTTCTTCAACCGGCGGCATCGTCTTTGCGGCGCAGGACCTGCTGGCCGCCGACATCCCCGTTACGGCCCTGGCGGAACCGGTAGAAGGTCCTGAAGAGGCTTTTGAGTTAACCTACACGACGGCGCGCAACGCTCTGGAGCCCGAATCGGTCTACACGGTGGTGAGCAACTACAGCCAGCCCACCCAGCAAGCCTTGCGCTCGGCGATTGCGCCCGCCCCGCCAACGCTGCAGGCAATCTACACCCAGCTGCCGCCCGACTTTTCCACCAGCATCGGCGAGCTGGCCGCCCAGATCACGGCCGGCCAGCCGACGACGTATGACAAAGCCAAGGCAATCGAAGAATATCTACGGGCCAATTACCCTTACAACGAGGAGATTCCCGCACCGCCAGCCGGCGTCGATCCCATCGAGTATTTTCTGTTTGATCTGCGCGAAGGATATTGTGATTATTACGCAACGTCCATGGTGCTCATGTTGCGCAGCCTAGGTATTCCCGCCCGGGCCGCCAGCGGTTACGCCCAGGGCGCGTACGATCAGGAGACGCGCACCTATCTGATCACGGGCGACGACGCCCACACGTGGGTGGAGGTCTATTTCCCTGGTCAGGGTTGGATTGAGTTTGAGCCGACTGCGGGCGAGGGGCCCCTGAACCGGCCCACCGGCGTGGACCCGGCCGCTGCCATCCAGGAGCAGACCGGCGAGGATTCGACCCTGCCTGAGGAAGAGCCGCCGCTGCCGGACGAAGGTCTCGATCCCGCGCTGCAGAATTTACCAGAAGATGCGCTGCTGGGCGGCGGTGACGTGACGCCGGTCACGCCGTGGCTGCGCTGGATCTGGCTGTTGATCACGCCCCTGATCGTGCTGGCCGTGCTCTGGCTGATGCGCCGCACCCGCATTGTGGGGCCCGATGCGTTCTCACCCGACGTCTCGCCCATCATCTACGATCGCATGTTGCGCTGGGCCGAACGGCTGGGCATCTCTCTGGGCGCGGGTCAGACGCCCTACGAGCACGCCAACCGCCTCAGCCGGTCGCTCCCCGGCGGCCGGCCCTATATCGACGACATTACAGAAGAGTACGTCGTCTATCGCTTTAGCGGACAGGTGAGTGAAGTCAGCCGGCAAGAGGATGGCACGCTCGTTTTGAATACGGGCAGCTCCGCGTCGGAAGCCTGGCAGTCCCTGCGGCCCATGTTGCAGAAGGCGTGGATGCAGCGCCAGGTCGGCAACCGTCGCCGCAAGCGCAACCCCTTCGATCTCCAGTAGTCCCGTCCAGTCCGACAAGCCGGAACTGCCTGCGGGCGTAACTGTTCAGCCACCGATCCCATAGAACGCGGATTGGGCGGATTTACCGAATCTACGCAGATTTTCATCCGGATTGATCCGCGTTATCCGCCCGATCGTTCGACTGAGCTCACGCCGAAGTCTCACGACGAAGTCCGCTCAATCCGCGTTCTATTTTGACCAGGCTGTATAGATACCTGCGGGCAATCAAAAAGAGGCGGCGGTCGTCACGACCCCGCCTCTTTTCGTGCGTTCACGCGTGGCTCAAACGCTTAGATTCAGCAGCACCACTTCCGTCTCCTCCGGCAGCCCGCTTTTGGAGACTTTGAGGGTGTCAATGGGTTCCGGCACGACGACGCCCAGTTCTTTGAGAAACTTATCGACCGATTCGAGATTGGCCGCCACCGTCGGCGCCAGCCCGTCGTGGGCATAGTGCATGGGAATCACCACCCGGGGTTCCAACATGCCGATGACGTCGACCGCCCGGGTCGGATCCAGCGTACCGCCGCCGCCTACGGGCACCATGAGGATGTCGACCTCCCCCAGATTGAGGTCGTCGATTTCCGACTGGCTGGGTACTTCACCCAGATCGCCCAGGTGGCCGACGATGAGGTTGCCGAATTCGAAGAAGAAGACCGTGTTCTTCTCCATGGGCGCGCCTTCGCGCTTGCGGTGATAGGTCGTTGCACCGGTGATAAAGACGTTCTGTACCTCGTACTCGCCCGGGGCCGTCAAGGCTTTGTAATCGCCGGTGATGCGCTCGATATTGTTGTGGCCGGGGCGGTCGTGGCTGATCGTGACGATATCCGCCTTCAACTTTGGCAGTGTCGGCCCGACCGATTTGGCATAGGGATCGCAAACGACGGTGACGCCGCCCTCGCGAATGCGGAAACAGGATAGACCGTACCAATTGATATCCATAAAACCGTTCGTCTTTGTTGGTGTACGTTGTTCATCTGGCCGCGCCCGGTACAGGTTGCCGGCGCGGCCAAACTATGCAATCGGAACAAATGTTTGATTTCACTATACCGCAGATTGAAACCGCGGCAAAATAGGGCCGCTGATATGGACCGCAGAAATGGCCGGATAAGGCGGATGATTCTGGAGCGATTCGGGTGGTTGCGCCGCGTCGGTCTGAGTGCTATCATACGGCATCTTTCGACCATAGAAGGGCAAGCAGACGTTTGTCCCGCGGGTCACTCAATATCTAAAGATGCTACGCGCTTGATGTTGCCTTCGACAGGCTCAGTCAACGGGCTTCTACTGTCGGCATCTGCGCTAACGGCCCACGGTCTCATTCCAGTCGAACCACCCACGCATATGCATATCGAACGGCAGGATCTGGAACGGATTATCGAGATTGCCCAAGAGGCCGGCCGCCTGGCCGTCTCCATGCAGCGGGCCGGACTCCGCAACATCACCGGCAAATCCAACGACATCGACATTGTCACCGAAGCCGACCTGGCGGGCGAGGAACTAATCCGGTCGGCCCTGGCGGCCGACTTTCCCGGCCCCGGTTTCTGGGGCGAGGAGAGCAACCGGATTCCCGAAGAGGAATACTTCTGGCTGGTCGATCCCATTGACGGCACGGTCAACTACGCCCAGGGCTTGCCCCATTATTCGGTGAACATCGGCCTCAATCGGGGCGACGAAACCCTTCTGGCCGTGACCCTGGCCCTGCCCCAGGGGCGGGTCTACTGGGCCCTGGCCGGGGAGGGTGCGTATGTGCGCACCGATGAGGGCGACGCGCGCCTTCAAGTGAATGAAGTCGACCGGCTGCGGGATGCCGTTCTGTCCACCGGCTTTCCCTACGATCGGGCGGAGAATCCGGACAACAACGTCATGGAGTTCGCCTACCTCATGCCCCGCTGTCGGGGCGTGCGACGCATGGGGACTGCGGCCGTGGATTTGGCGTGGGTGGCCGAAGGCGTCTTTACGGCCCATTGGGAAGGGCGGCTCAATCCCTGGGACATTGCGCCCGGTGCGCTCCTGATCCGCGAGGCGGGCGGCCGGGTCACCAACTATGCGGGCAACGACTGGACCCTCGACGACCGCCAATTCATCGCGTCCAATGGCCGGCCGCGTCTGCATGGCCGGCTGGTCGAGTCGATTCAGGCGGCGCGCGCACTCCTGGCGGAGATTGGCGGCGGTGAACCGCAGGGATGATTTCCCTATCATTAATCCATGAGGTGAACTATGGCAATGTCGGCATCGGCCCAACGACGCGCCGAGCGGCGCAAGCGGCGCACCGTTTCGCCCCTGGGCCATATCCCCTGGCGCATCATCGAGAACACGATGGCGCCCATGGAAGTGCTCTCCCCCGAACAGATTGAGAAGCTGCATGAGGCCTCCATGCAGATCGTGGAAGAAATCGGCCTCGCATTCATGGATGAGGAGGCCCTGGATCTCTGGGCCGCAGCCGGGGCCAGGGTGGACCGAGCCCGCCAGCACGTCTGGATCGACCGGGGTCTCTTGCTGGAGCTGGTGGCCCAGGCGCCGAGCACCTTTTTGTGGCGGGCCCGCAACCCGGCCCGCAACGTGCCCATCGGCGGCGATCATGTGACCTTCGTGCCCAACGGCGGAACCATCTTCGCCCAGGATCTGGATCACGGCCGCCGGCCCGGGACCATGGCCGACTATGACAACTTCCTGCGTCTCATGCAGATGTGCAATGCCATTCACTTCACGGGCGATCAGCTGGTCGTGCCCCACGACGTGCCCGTCTCCTACCGCCATCTGCGCCGCTCCTACTCCGCCTTCACACTGCTGGACAAGGCCTACATGGAAGCGCCCCACGGCCGCATCATTGCGGCCGATGCGGTGGAGATGGCCAAGATCGTCTTTCAGGAGGACGTGACCCGTTCTTCCGAGCCGGTCCTGGGCGGCATCATCAACGCCAGCAGTCCCCTGCGCTACGATGACCGCATGCTGGGCGGCATGATTACCTTTGCCCGGGCCAATCAGGTTCTGGTCATTACGCCCTTTATCCTGGCCGGCGCCATGAGTCCTATTACCATGGCTGCGGCCATCGCCCAGCAGAATGCCGAAGCCCTGGCCGGCATCGCCTTTGTCCAGTTGGTGCGGCCGGGCGCGCCGGTGCTCTACGGCGGTTTCGCCACCAATATCGACATGAAGACGGGCAGCCCG
>CAYZLP010000257.1:0-7014 GCA_964478635.1 uncultured Caldilineaceae bacterium | reverse complement strand
CCGCTGGATAGCCCCGTGGCTTCAGGGCGGACGTCGTCAACCACGCTACGCCGCGTCCCGCCGCCGGTCTGGCCGCGTGGTCCGCCCCGCCGGTGAACAGACGGGGCTATCGACAATGGGGCGCATCGTGGCAGCCCGGAGAGCAAGTCTCCGGGCTCCGGGCGCGCCGGGCATGCCGGGCTTGACACTCCGGGCGCGCCGGAGCGCCAAATGCCGGTGCTCCTGCAAAGCCAACCCGCTCTTAATCCGACGAGCGAAAAGCCGGTTTGCGTCGGGTCGCGCGTTCCAGTAAAATAACTGAATACCGCACAAGCCAGTCAAACCTACCCCCAGAGGGCGCTGCGTCATGCTTGGTCCCGGCGCAGTCCGACCCGGTTCGCGTCACGCCATTTCCAACCACCAAGGAGGAAACAATGAAATTTCGGGCTCGTTATCATCGCACATTGTGGACGCTGCTGATTGGGGCGTTCATGCTGCTGCTCGCGGCATGCGCAGCCCCGCCTGCCGCGCCGGCAGCGCCTGCACCGGCCGATGACGCTGCGGCGGCAGAGGCGCCCGGCGAACCGCAAGCCGGCGGCGTCCTGATTGCGGCCCGCGCGGCAGACGCAACGGGACTCGATCCCCACGTCCAGACCGCCTTTGCCTCCCATCGCATGCTGGAGCAAATCTACGAACCCCTGCTCAGCCTGGATGCGGATATGAACGTCATTCCCCATCTGGCCACTTCTTGGGAGTGGTCGGAAGATGGCCTGACCCTTACCATGCCGCTACAGGAGAATGTGGTTTTTCACGACGGCACACCCATGACTTCGGCCGACGTCAAGGCTTCTTTCGAGCGCATCCTAAATGAGGAGACCGGCGCCGCGGCCCGGGGTTTCTTTACGGCCATCGAGTCGATGGATACGCCTGACGACGCGACCATCGTCTTCAACCTCAACGCGCCCAATGCAGCGTTGCTTGCGGCCATGACGACGCCCAACGCGGCCATCCTCTCCCAGGCCTGGCTCGAAGCAGGCGGCGATCCGGCGGCCGAAACCAACGGCACCGGCCCCTTCAAGCTGGCCAGCTGGGAGCCGGACAACGTCATGACCATGGAGGCCCATGCGGATTACTGGATGCCCGACCGACCTTATCTGGAAGGCATCGAATTCCGCACCATCCCGGACGAGTCCTCCATTCTGGCCGGCCTGCGCGCCGGTGAGCTCGACTGGGCGCTGCTTGGTGACCCGCGCGTCGCAACCGTCGCCGCCGGCAGTGAAGGGCTCAATATCATGCGGGCGCCCGCCCTGGCCTATCATGTGCTGCAGCTCAATGCCAGCCGGCCCATGTTCGAAGATGTCCGCGTTCGCCAGGCGATCGCCTGCGCCATCGATCGCCAACAGGTCATCGACACCGCCTCCCTCGGCGAAGGGGAAGTCACGAGCCCGGCCACGCCCCTCAACTACCGGGCGCCGCTGGATGAACTCACCTGCTATGAAAAGGATCTGGAAAGAGCCCAGGCCCTTCTGGATGAAGCTGGCGTCAGCGGCATGACCTTCACCATCATGGCTGCCTCCCTCGAACCGCCAACTGCCCTGTCGGAAGCCCAGAACATTCAAGCCCAACTGGCCGAACTCGGCATTACGGTCGAGATCGAACCGCTGGAACTGGGCGTCTATGTGGACCGCTGGCTGGCGGCCGACTTTGACGCGGCTGTGGCGCTCAATGGCGGCAACCCAGACCCCGACAACATGTTCTATCGCTACTGGCATAGCACGGGCAATCTCAATGGTGTTGCCAACTACTCCAGCGACGAGATCGACGCCCTGTTGGATCAGGCCCGAGCGGTCGTAGACCCGGACGTGCGCCGCGATCTCTACATCGAAATCCAGCAGCTACTGGCTGATGCCGCGCCGTGGGTGTGGCTCTATGTGGGCTATGAGTACCGCGTTATGCAGCCAGACGTCGAAGGCTTTGTGCCGCTGTCGACCGGCTCCACGATCTACCTGCGGGACACGTATCTAAACCGGTAAGGCGGATAACGTGAGGGGCGGGGGAGGATCTCGCCCCTCCGGCAAGCCGGATCCGCGTGAATTCGCTGGATCCGCGTTCTATCCATTCCGTCCTTGAATCACCAACCCCGGCTTCAGCGGCAAGAATCCGAGAGTTATGCAACGCTACATCTTGCGCCGCTTGCTGGCGCTAATCCCCACTCTATTCGGCATTTCCATTATTGTGTTCTTGATCATGCGCTTGATCCCGGGCGACACGATTAGCGCCATGATCGGCACCCAGGTCAAACTCACCGAGGCCCAGACCGCAGCGCTGCGCGCCTATTTTGGTCTCGATCAGCCATTGGTCGTCCAGTACTGGCGCTGGCTCACGGCCGCGTTGCAAGGAGACTTCGGATACTCGGTGCGCACGGGACAGCCCGTCATGCAGGAGATTCTCGACCGCTTTCCGCTTACGCTGGAGCTTGCCCTCCTGGCGCTGGCCATGGCTTTAGTGATCGGCATACCCGCCGGCATCCTCTCGGCCACGCGCCGGGGCAAGCCGATCGACGTGACGACCCGCATCGTGGCGCTCATCGGGCTGGCGCTGCCCAGCTTCTGGCTCGGCACGCTGATCATCTACGTACTTTCCGTCTACTTCCACATTCTGCCCAATGCGGGCAGCTACGTGGGCTTCTTCGAGAACCCCACCAAGAATCTGACCCAGATGTTCTTCCCCGCCTTTACCCTGGGTTTCGCCTTTAGCGCCTCCATCATGCGCACCACCCGCTCGGCCGTCCTGGAGGTGCTGGGTCAGGACTTCATGCGCACTGCGCGCGCCAAGGGACTGAGCAACGCCGTCGTCCTGCGCCGCCACGGCCTGCGCAACGCGCTCATCCCCATTATCACCCTGATTGGATTCGAGGCGGGCTACCTGCTGGGCGGCGCTATCATTGTCGAAGAAGTTTTCGCGCTGCCGGGTATCGGCCGCATGTTGCTCAACGCCATCCAGCAGCGAGACTATGCGCTGGTTCAGGGCACGGTGGTTTTCATCGCCTTCAACTTCGTGCTCATCAATCTCCTGGCCGACATATTGTACACCTTCGCCAACCCGCGGATTCGCTATGAATAGCGGCAAAAGAAAGGGCGTATTTCGCAAACTCCTGGGTCACTGGAGCGGACTCCTCGGCCTCTTGTTCATCGGCCTTTTCTTGGTTGCCGGTCTCTTTGCCGGCCCGCTGGCGCCCTATCCGCCCGCAGAGCAACATCCGGCTGACCGTCTGCTGCCGCCGAGTCCGCCCACTTACATCTTGGGCACGGATCAATTCGGCCGCGACGTCTACAGCCGCTTGCTTTTCGGTGCGGCCAATTCCCTGCGCGTGGCCATTCTGTCGGTGACAATTGCCCTGGTCCTGGGCGTGGCCGTCGGGATTCCGGCCGGGTACGTGGGAGGTGCAGTCGACAACGTACTGATGCGCTTGATCGACCTGCTCTTTGCCTTTCCCGCCATCCTCCTTGCCCTGTTCATTGCCGCCGTGCTGGGACCGGGGCAGCGCAACACCATCATTGCCATCTCGATCGTCTACATGCCGATTTTTGCGAGAGTCATGCGGGCCGCGGTGCTCGACGTCAAGGACAACGAGTATATCCTCGCGGCCTACAGCATCGGGACCCGGCACGCTGCCGTGATCGGGCGTCACATTCTCCCCAATGCGCTGGCGCCCCTCATCGTCCAGATCAGCCTGGCGCTTTCATGGGCGATCCTGACCGAAGCGGCCCTGAGCTTTCTCGGTCTGGGGGTGATCCCGCCGGAACCCTCCTGGGGCAGCATGCTCAGCGAAGCGCGCCTGTTGATGGAGTTGGCGCCCTGGCTGGCCTTTGCGCCCGGCTTTGCCATCATGTTTGCCGTGTTGGGCTTCAACCTCCTGGGCGACGGACTGCGCGACGTGCTGGACACGCGACTGAGCGGCTGATGCGTTATGCCCAGGAAAGCATCCGGGGGGCCAAGAAGAAGAGCCCGCCTCTTTCATGCCATTGCGCCGATCTCACCAGTCGCAACTGTGGGGGGTCATCGTGAATCTCACTGAGAACCGGCCACCCGTCGTGATCCGGCCGATGCGCCGGGACGATGTGGCCGCGACCGTTGCTCTGGCGTTGGCGACACCCCTCTGGCAGCGGCATGGGGTAACGCCAGCCGCATTCACGACGCGACTGGAGGAAGGACTGGCTGCCTCGGCCGCCATCTGGGTCGCGGATGCACCGGCAACGCCGGATACGTCTCAGATCGCGGGCTTCGTCTGGTACGTTGTGCGGGGCGCATTTCAGCGCAGCGGATATATTATGCTGCTCGGTGTGGCTGATCAATACCGGCGCCAGGGAATCGGTCGGATGCTCATGGCCCACGCGGAGGCCAGACTCTTTGCCGCAGCGGAGGACATCTTTCTGCTGGTCTCCGACTTCAATACCCCCGCCCAGCGCTTCTACCGGCAACTCGGTTACGCGCAGGTTGGGACGATACCGGATTACATCACGCCGGGCATTGCGGAGCTGATTTTTCGCAAGCAACAGTTCCGCTGAGGCCGCCCCCGCGAAAGACCCCGGCACGGTCTAGGAAATTTTATGTTCACCAAAGTAGGTCTGGGCCGTGTCGGGGACGTTCGTGGGGCGGTCAATCTTTTGGAACAGACGAACGGACAACTCGCGGAGGAAAACCATGATCGTCATCGGCCTGATGTCCGGTACATCCACCGACGGCATTGACGCCGCCGTCGTAGAGTTGACCGGGGCGCCGCCCGCCTTGAAGGCGGAACTACGGGGCTTCACTTACGTGCCCTATACGCCGGAACAACGCGCCCGCATTCTGGCGCTCTTCGATCCGCGACAGGCGGATCCCCAAACCGTCTGCGAGATGAACTTCACCATCGGCGAATGGTTTGCTGCGGCTGCGCTCGCGGCCATGCGCGCCTGCGAATTGAACGCCGAAGATGTGGATCTGATCGCCTCCCACGGCCAGACCTTCTTCCACAACGTGAATCCGCAAGCCACGACACCCTCAACCCTCCAGATCGGCGAGTCAGCGGTCATCAGCGCCCGGACGGGGATCACAACCATCGCCGATTTTCGCGTGGCCGACGTTGCGGTCGGCGGCCAGGGCGCGCCCCTGGTCAGCTATATCGACTGGCTGCTCCTTCGCCATCCCCACAAGACCCGCGCCGTTCAGAATATCGGCGGCATTGCCAATGTCACCTATCTGCCGGCTGGCGCACGACAAGATGAGGTACTCGCTTTTGATAGCGGGCCGGGCAACATGATTATCGACTACGTGGTGGAATGGCATACCGGCGGCCGGCTTCGCTTTGATGAAGGGGGACGTCTGGCCGCAGAAGGCGCCATCGATGAAGACCTGCTGGGCGAATTGATGGAGCACCCCTATCTTGCGCTGCCGATCCCCAAGACCACCGGCCGGGAAGAATTCGGCGCTCAGTTTGCCACACGGCTTGTCTCCCGAGCGCGCGCCCAGGGGATGCGCGGCGAAGATCTGATCGCTACCGCAACTGCTTTCACCGCCTGGTCGATTGCCGATGCCTATCGCGCATCCCTGCCGACCATGCCCGATGAGGTGATCCTGGGCGGTGGCGGCGCGCAGAATGCCGCCATGATCCAGATGCTGGAACAGGCGCTGCCGGGCGTCACGATCCGCACCCACCGGGATCTGGGGATGAACGATGATGCCAAGGAAGCGCTGGCCTTTGCCGTGCTAGGCTATGAGTGCTGGCACGGGCGTCCGGGGAATCTGCCTTCGTGCACCCGGGCATCCCGGGCAGTTCCCCTGGGCAAGATCACGCCTGGTGAGAACTATTCACAGTTGCAGACGCGTCTCCGTCTGGAACGGCAGGGATAATCCTCGTTTGATCGACCGCTTGTCTTTCCGCACCTGAAACTGTATACTCTGCCCCATCCACCCAGTTTGTCATCTTTCGCGCGATTGTCCGGGAAAGCGCTGAGTCCATCATGCCGCGCCGACGCCACCCGATCTTCACCATCTGCCTGTTCGCGCTCCTGGCCATCCTGCTGCCGGCGGGCTGTGCATTGCCGGCGGCCGAACCGCTTGAGGCGCCACTACTGGATGCCGCCGTCGCCTTCGACAGCACCGTAGTGGATGAACTGCCGCCCCGCACCGCGTACCGCATCGGCCTCCAGACCGAAGTGACAGGCGACGGCGCAGCCATCGGCGATCTGAGCATCCGTGCGGCCCGCCTGGCGGTTGAAGAGATCAACGCGGCCGGCGGCATCGGCGGCGTCCCCCTGGAGCTTCTCGTGCGCGATGTGGGATCGGACCCGGCGCAAGCGGTGATTGAATACCGGGCGGCCCTGGCGGAGGACAATCTCGTCGCCCTGCTGGGTCCCTTCAAATCAGCCTATGCCGTGGGCATTGTACCCGAACACCGGACGGCAACCCTCCCCATGTTCATCGGCGCGACCAACGCCACCCTCACCGATCAGGGCGACGCCCATCTCTTTCGCATGCGACCCAGCGACAAGGTCACGGCCGGGGCCATGGCGGCCTTTGCCATGGAACAGTTGGGCGCGCGCCGGGTGGGCATCATCCACGACACCGATGCCTTCGGCAGTGGCGGCGCGGCCCAGGTTGCCCTGGAACTGACCCAGCGAGGCATGGAACCGGTGCTGCAACTGGGCTACAAAACCGGTACGGTCGATTTGGATTCAGTTGCCCAATCACTGGCCGAAGCCGACATTGATGCCGTCCTCATCTACGGGACCAATGGGACCGATGTAGGCCGGCTGCTGCGCAGCATCCGCTATTGGAACATCGACGCGCCCATCATCACATCCCCCGGCGGGGCCACCATTCCCACACGCAATATCGCGGCCGAAGCCCAGGACGGAATCTATGTGGTCATGGACGCCGTTCTGGAAGACACGCCTGCAGGCGCACGCTTCCGAGAAGAGTTCAACGACCGGTTCGGGCTGGAACCGGACACCTACACCACCTGGACCTATGACGCGGTCCGTCTGCTGGCCG
>CAYZLP010000256.1:0-7032 GCA_964478635.1 uncultured Caldilineaceae bacterium | reverse complement strand
GCGAGGATGTGGAGACGATCTTGACCGGTCTGCTCCAGGCTGCCGACTGGGACACAGACCGGGCAGCCTATGGCATCGTCTACATCGACGAGATCGACAAGATCGGCCGCAAGGGCGGTGACAATCCCAGCATCACCCGGGACGTGAGCGGTGAAGGCGTACAACAGGCCCTGTTGAAGATCATCGAGGGCGCAACGATCAACGTGCCGCCGGCGGGCGCGGGTCGCAAACATCCCCAACAAGAATTCATCCAGGTCGACACGCGCAACGTACTCTTTATCTGCGGCGGTGCCTTCTCCGGCCTGGACAAGATCGTCAAGCGGCGCATGCGGCGCCGGGGCGCCATGGGCTTTGCCTCCGGCGACGAGCTCCTGCTCTCTCGCGACGAGCAAGCTTTCCAGCGTCTGCGCGAGGATGAAACGCCGCTGCCCGCCAATCCGGACGCCCGCCAGCGCGAACTAAAGATCCGCAAGCAGGAGGATGAGAGCCGGGAAGAGAGCTACTATTTGAGCCGCGTCCTGCCCGACGATCTCTTGAGCTTTGGCCTGATCCCCGAGTTTATCGGCCGGCTGCCCGTCCTCGTCAGTCTGGACACGCTCGACCGCAACGCCCTTGTGCGGATTCTGACCGAACCGAAGAACAGCGTCGTGCGCCAGTTCCAGCGCCTCTTCGCCATGGACGGCGTCAGGCTCGAGTTCACGGACGAAGCCCTGGATGCCGTCGCTACCGAAGCCTTCCTGCGCAAAACCGGTGCGCGGGGCCTGCGCAGCATCGTCGAAGGCGCGTTGCTGGACGTGATGTACGAAGCGCCCAGCCGGAGCGACATTGCACGCTGCGTCGTGACGGCCGACGTCTTCAATCAGGGCGTCATGCCCGAGCTCTACGACCGGGACGGTCAACCCATCGAGCTGGATCGTCCCATGCGCTCCGCAGCCTGAAGCCGCGTTGTTGACACATCACCCCCAAAGACCGGGCTTCTGCCAAGACCCCAAGCGGGCTCAGGCAAGGCAGAAGCCCGGTCTTTCTGCGTCAGCCCCCCCAATAGCGATTCCAATTTGAACCGAATCGACCGCGGATCTGGCCGATTGCAGCGAATTTGTCGTTCGACAGGCTCACGACAAGTCCGCCGTATTCGGTTTGTTCCGCGGTCGATTGGCGGCAAATTGAGAGGTACTGCCCCAAAAATATCCGGCTTGACCCAGAACGCCAACGATAGTAGACTGCAACTCGGTCTTTGAATCATTCCTTTCCCATTCTCCTAACCTAGAAAAGTCTTTCCTCATGTATCAAGACTTCGAGGTCATCGATTTTCATTCCCATTTCCCCACGCAGGGCCCTTGGTTCACCGACATGGGTGATACCATGAAGAATTACGAAGCGGCCGTCAGTGCCGAACGCCGGGCCATCCTGCGCGAGCGAGCCCGACCTTATGGGGAACATTGGCGTCGCATGTGGGGTTTCCCCCGGCCGGAAAAGGCGGAAGATCATCCGGGCGACCAAGCCCAGGCGGGGCGCTGGCTGGAAGAGTTGGATCGGTACGGAATCCGCGCCGTCGGCTTCGTCACCGGTGGCGGCAACGAGCATCTCGCCGAAATTTGCAGCTGGTATCCCGACCGCTTCATCGGCTTCGCCCATCACTCGCCCTTTCTGCCCGACGCCGTCGCGCGCCTGGACCATGCCGTACGCACCCTGGGCTTGCGGGCCTACAAACTCTTGGCACCTCTCATTGAGGAGCCTATCGAGGATCCCCGGGCCTTTCCCGTTTGGGAAAAATGCGCAGAGTTGGGTATCCCCGTCCTGATTCATTTCGGCATCCAGGGCAGTTCGGGCGGTATCGCCTGGCATCAGAACATCAATCCCCTCAAATTGCACAATGTCGCCAAATCTTTCCCCGAAGTCGATTTTGTCATCCCCCATTTTGGCTGCGCTTGGGAACGAGAAACGCTGCAACTCGCCTGGGCTTGCCCCAACGTCAGCATCGATACCAGCGGCAGCAATCAATGGGTGCGCTGGGTGCCGGGCGAGGTGACCGTCAAGTACCTTTTTCGCAAATATTATGAAACCATCGGTCCCGGACGGATTATCTTTGGTTCCGATTCAAGCTGGTTTCCGCGCGGGTTTGCTATCCGCTATTTACAGGATCAACTGCGTGATTGCCTGGACCTTAATTTCCCCGACGAACATATCCAACAAATCTTTGCAGGCAATGCCGCACGGTTGTTGAGGATTGACCTGTAGAAGCACGTCGATTTTCGGTTACAGCTTTCTTCCAATCACATCTCTTTAATCACCGTTTTCCTATCACAATGGAGGATTTTGGATGAAAAACATACGTTTTTGGAGCCTGATGAGTCTGCTACTGGTAGCAACCCTGGTCTTCACAGCCTGCGCCGCGCCGGCTGCGCCTGCGCCGGCCGCCGACGAGGGCGCAGCTGCTGAAGCCACCGATGCCCCGGCCGAGGAAGTGGCGGCAAGCGATGAAGTCATCGAGATTGAGTATTGGCAGTATAATTTCGACGTGCGCATTGATGCCATGAATCAACTCATCGAACAGTTCGAGGCAGAGAATCCCGGTATTCGGGTCATCCATAACGCCGACACCCCTTATGACAACTATCGAGACAAGATTGCTGCCAGTGTCCCCGCGGGCGTTGGCCCGGATGTGGCAACCCTGTTCTATGGGTGGCAGCCGGCTTGGATTGACGCCGGATTCATCGTTCCTTTGCCTGTAGAGGATTTCCCGCCGGACCAGATTCGGTCGGAGTTCAGCTCTATGGTCGAGGCCAGCTTTTTCGATGGGCAGCTCTATACGTTGCCGACGGCAGTGCGCAGCCTCGCACTTTTCTACAACAAAGATCTAATGGAAGCCGCCGGTCTCGATCCCGAAAGCCCGCCGACGACGCTCGAAGAGCTGAAGGAACAGGCCGTTCAGTGCACGGTCAAAGATGGCGATAATTTTGAGGTCTACGGCTTCATCGCCAATCCGGGCGGACAGGCCCACCACTGGTTCCGGGAAGTGCTGCTCCGTCAGTTCGGCCAGCAGCCGTACAGCGACGATTACCGCGAGGTGCTGTGGAATGCAAGCGACGGCGGCTATGAGGCATGGAACGAATTCCTCTCTTTCGAAACGGAACTCGGCACCGGCGTAGCCAACGTATTTGACAGCGATGCCGACGGTTTCCTGGCCGGTCAGGTCTGCTTTCATTTGGACGGCTCATTCCGCTTGGGCACTATTGCCGCAAACGCTCCCGATTTGAACTTCGGCGTGGTCGAACTGCCGGAGCACAATGGCGTCAAGAGCACTTATGGCAGCTACTGGACCCACGGGATCACGACCAAGGCCGCCGCCGACCCGGCACGGCTTGACGCCGCCATCAAGTTCCTACAGTTCATCACGACGCCGGAAGCCGGGCGCCTCTGGGTTGACATTACGGGTGAGTTGCCTGCGCAGCTCGCAGCCGCAGCCGATCCCACGCTCCTCGAAGATGAGAAGCTGGGCGCCTTCGCCGCCGGCCTGGAGTATGCCCAGTCCACCTTCTTTGCCGATGAGAGCAAAGATCGCCAGGCGATCATCGATGCCTACAACGAGGTCGTCCTTACCGACGCCGATCCGGCTGAAGCGCTGGACTTTGCCGTGCAGACCGCCCAAGAGGTGCTTGACGAGTTCTGGGCGAGCCGGGAATAACACAGACGTTTTCTGAGCGTTCAAGATCGGCTGACCGGACAGCACCTGCTGTTATGGCAGTCTGGTTAGCCGATCGTGCTTCCAGCAGTTCCAAAGTCCAAGTCATTGTGCGCAAAACGTAGTGGTTTCACCTTCCTGGAGACTCTGTAGCAAAACGATGGATTGTGTCAAGAGCTTCCAGGCAGGCTGCAAACTTGATTCCGGGCCGTCACCAAGTGTCGAGTCGCGGCCCATTCCGCAGGGCTGAAGATGAAACTTACACTCAAACAGCGTCAGGTCGTGTGGGCTTATGCATTTCTGAGCGTCAGCCTTCTCTTTTTTGTCGTAATCCGGTGGTATCCGGTTCTACTGGCGTTCAACATCAGCTTTCGTGACTGGAACATCTTCCAGAGTGCCGGTCCCTGGATTGGGCTCGACAACTACGGTGCAATCTGGGAAGATATGTTTAAGCCGCGTAGCTCCGTACGTGCCGCGTTCTGGAATACGATTCGCTACGTCGTTTTCGGCGTGCCGTTGCAACTGATCCTGGCTTTGGGCATCGCCATGCTGCTGATGCAGATCCGGCGGCTGGCCGGCTTCTTCCGGGCCGCATATTTCGTTCCGTACGTGACCTCGTTCGTCGCCGTTGCCTTTGTGTGGAATTGGCTGTTGGCGCCCAACATCGGCCTAATCAACCAGACGCTTGATGCCCTAGGGTTGCCCATGCAACCTTTTTTGCGGAGTCCCCAACAAGCGCTACCTTCGATTACGGTGGTTGCTGTCTGGCGCAGTCTCGGTTTTGCCATCATCATTTTCCTGGCCGGATTGCAGCAGATTCCAGACATGTACTATGAAGCCGCCCAGATTGATGGGGCCAATCGCTGGCAGATATTCTGGCGCATTACCTTACCGCTACTTAACCCAGTCATCGTTTATCTGGCCGTTCTCCAAACCATTCAATTCCTGCGCATGTTTGACTTGGTCCAAAATATGAGCATTGACGGCGCCGGCGGACCCTTAAAGAGCACGACGACCGTTGTGCTGGAGGTATACAAAGAAGGTTTCTCCAGCTACAACATGGGCTATGCCGCAGCATTGACCGTAATCTTGTTTGCATTGATTTTGGTAATCACAGTCGTGCAGCTGCGCATTCTCTCCCGGCGAGTCGATTACTAGCACCATCACTCATGTGCAACGCCAGATCTGAGCGATATTCGTTGAGCCGTTCCCGGCGGCAGCTATGTAGGTAGGAGGCTTTTGGGCATGACTACGCTAGAACCAAGCGCCGATCGCACGCTTGAATTGGCGGAACAGGTCGTCAGTGATTCCGGGCGGGGTCGTCGTTGGTCATGGGAACTGGCCTTCGTGTACCTGCTCCTGACGCTTGGCGCGATCGTGATGGTCGTTCCGTTTTTCTGGATGTTATTGACCAGCCTCAAGCCGGCGCCGGAACTGGTGCACTTTGCCTTCTTACCCAAGAATCCGACTTTGGACAATTATCGCGAGGTCTTGTCCACCAGTAGTTTTGGCCGTTGGTATTTCAATAGCTTGCTCATCGCTACGATTAGTACGCTGAGCGTGGCTTTCTTCGATAGCCTGGTCGGCTATACGCTCAACAAATTTGAGTTTCCCGGAAAAAATCTGATCTTTGTGGCCATTTTGGCCACGCTCATGGTGCCCACCGAAATGTTAATCATTCCCTGGTTCAACATGAGCGTCCGTTTTGGCTGGAACGAAGGCGCAGCTCAGTATTGGGGTATCGTATTCCCCGGCGTCATTACGGCGGTCGGCATTTTCCTAATGCGCCAGTTTTTCGACGGCGTTCCCAACGAACTCTTGGACGCAGCGCGCATTGACGGCGTGAACGAATTTGGTATCTTCTGGCGCATCGCAGTGCCACTGGTCAAGCCGGCCATTGCCGCGCTATGCATTTTTAACTTCATCGGCAACTGGAATGCCTATCTTTGGCCGCTGATCATTGCCAGCGGTCGCGCTTATTACACCCTCCCCGTCGGTCTGAGTTTCTTCCGGGGAGAAGCGACCACGGAGTGGGAAAAGATCATGACCGGCGCCAGCCTGGCTACGATTCCCCTCTTGCTGGTCTTCATCCTCTTCCAACGCCAGATCATCAAAGGCATCGCCTTAACTGGACTGAAAGGATAACTAATAGTTAATGGGAAATGGAGAATTATGAATCATTAATGAGCCGGCACGCAAGCAGACATCATTAACAATTATAAATTATCTATTCTCTATTAATTATTAACTATGAGTGCCTTCCCAAATCCAACCTACTCCCAACACGTCCTCCAGCATGCCTATCGCGATGCCCAAGCCTATCTCTTCGAGCCCATGTTGGCCTCCCACGAAGCCCAGGCGTTGATGCTGACGCGTTGCGGCATTATCGCGCGGGAGAATGCAGTCGCTCTGCTGCAGGCCGTGGCGGATATCCGCGCTGCAGGCGTCGATGCCCTGGACTATGAGCCTGGCGTCGAGGATCTGTTCTTTCGCATCGAATCACAAATCATCGAAATGGTGGGGGCCGATTTTGGCGGCAATTTGCAGCTCGCGCGCAGTCGCAATGACCTCGGCCACGCGCTGGCCCGCATGGCTCTGCGCAAGGAAATTCTCACGCTCTACGCCGAGTTACTCGAACTGCGCCACGCGGCGCTGGCTCTGGCCCGACGTCACACCGAGACCCTTATGCCGGGCTACACCCACACCCAACCCGCGCAACCGGTCACCTTCGCCCATTATCTGGCCGGTGCCCTGACCGCACTACAAAAAGACCAGGCGCGGCTGGCGGCCGCCTACGCCAACATGAATGAATCGCCTCTGGGTGCAGCCGCCTTCACCGGCACGGGGTTTCCGATTGACCGCGGGTATGTGGCCGAACTACTCGGCTTCGATGGCGTCATCGTCAGCACGCAACATGCGATCGGTGCCGGGGACAATCTCACCGACGCTGCCTTTGCCCTGCAGTCGCTGGCAGTAGGCTTGAGCCGGGTGACCCATGATTTGCTCATCCGCGCCTCGCAAGAGGCCAACGCACTTCATATCGATGACAGTTTCATTCAGATCAGTTCCATCATGCCTCAGAAGCGCAACCCGGTCGTGCTGGAACATCTACGCGCCCGGCTCAGCCGTGCATTCGGATACGCCCAGACGGTCGTGTTGCAGTGTCACAATATCCCCTACGGCGACACCCAGGACATTGAGGATGAGATTCTGCCGCCGCTGTACAATGCCCTTGATGCCACCCGCGAGTGCGTCACCCTCTACACAGACTTTTTCAGCACGCTGGAACTGAACGAGGAACACCTGCGCGTCGAGGCCGGCGCGGGCTTCACCACCGCCACGGAACTGGC
>CAYZLP010000255.1:1707-7035 GCA_964478635.1 uncultured Caldilineaceae bacterium | reverse complement strand
TGGTTAGCAAGGAAGAGCAGGCCACGCTGGACGATATCAAGGCGACGATTGGGTAACCCCACAATCGGTCTTCCAAATACGCGAGGGGCTGCAGGGCTTTGGCGTGGTAAAACGCAATCCACTCAGGCGGCCAACGTGTATCCAGCCATTTGCGAACGCTGCCGATGGGAATCCGGTACCAGTTGGAATTCTGCGCGATTCTCAGATCGCGCGCGTTGTTGATAATGGCTACGAGGGCTTGGTCATCGTGTGGCATCGGGGGTTTGCCTTTCCTGAAGCTAAATAGGATCTGGACGGAGACCGGCACGTCCTGTCGGAGTGACAGTCACTGGCGCAAACGAGTCTGGTCAACAAAGACTCGACATGCCAGTGACTGTCACTCCGGCAAAACGACCGTTCTCTTGCCAACTTGCGTATAGGTTCTCAAATCGTCCGTTTGACGGTTTTGATATTGTCGGACAGAGTATAGCCATATCAACCGATTGTTTCAAGTACGCATTCATCACGGCTCCTCGACCTTCGCCTTCCCCGCCCGCCACACCAATACACCCAGCCCGCTCGCGACCAGGGCAACCCCCAGCCACGCCGGGCCGCTCAGGCGCTCGCCGATGACGATGACACCCAGCAGCGCGGCCGTCACCGGCTCGGCCAGGGCCAGGGTCACGGCAGAGGCGGCCGGCACGGTGAGCAGGCCGCGGATGTAGCACCAGTAGGCCAAGGCCGTGGCCGGCAGGCCAAGGTGGAGTGCGACCAACAGCCCCCGGGGTTCCAGAAGCCAGCTCAGGTCAACAACGAAGAGGAGGGGCGCCAGGAGGAGCGCGCCGCCGAAAAAGGCCACGGCCGTCACGGCATCGGGCAGTTGATGGGCCAGCAGCGCTTTGGACGCAATGGTGTAGACGGCGTAGCTCGCGCCTGCGCCGACCGCCAGCAGCACACCCAACGCATCGAGGCGGAGGCCCCCCGGCCCGGGATCGGCCAGGGCCAAGAGCGTGCAGCCGGCTATGGCCAGAGCCGTGGCCAACAGCCAGCGCGCCGTGGGCCGCTCGGTGAGGAAGATCATGCCCAGCAAACCCGCCACGATCGGCCCGCTGCCAATGGCGACGACGGTGCCCACGGCAATGCCGGTGCGCGCCACCGCGGCGAAGAAGCAGAGCTGATACGCGGCCATGGACACCGTCGCCAGGAAGGTCGCGCCGGGCGGCCACGATCCGCCCCGTCGGAAAGCGCCCCGGGCCAGCGCCAGGACCAACAAGGCGCTGCCGCCGATGAGCAGGCGCAGCGCGCCCACGGCCAGGGGCGTCGCGCCGGCCGGGGCCAGGGCTTGGGCCGTGCCCGTCGTGCCCCAAAGAAGCGCAGCGATGAGAACCAGGGCTGTGCCAGGGGAAAACTGGGGATTGAGGATTGAGGATTGGGGCATACGGTCCATCGTGCTATAATCGTACTATAAATCGTACGGTTTAAAGGACTGTTTCAGGAAACAGGTGTCCATGACCATTTTGACAGCCAATGAGCTAAAAACCAAAGGTGTTTCCGGCATCGACAAGATCCTGCAGGAGCAGGAGGAAGTGATCATCAGCGTGCGCGGGAAGCCGCGCTATGTGGTCGTCTCTCTCCAGCAGTATGAGTTCCTGCGCGAGCGGGAGTTGGAAGCGGCCTGGTATCAGGTCCGTGCCGAGGTAGCGGAAGGTGATTTTCGCCGAGAGGGCGCCCAGGAACATATGACACGCGTTGAGGCTGAACTGGACGATGCCCTATAGCCTCATCTTCACCCCCAGCTACGAACAAATCGAGAAGCGGTTTCTCAAGCGTCATCCTGAATCGCGTAATCGCTATGCAAAAACGCTTGCGCTCCTCGAACAAGATCCCTTCCACCCTTCGCTCAGGCTGCACGCGCTAAGGGGACGCCTGAGCGGCCTCCATTCGGTCTCCATCAACCTGCAGTACCGCATTACGCTGGAACTGGAAATTCGGGAGCGCGACATCATCCTGGTCAATATCGGCACACATGGGGAAGTGTACTGAGCGCGGCGCCGCGTGTCGGCGTGACAGTCACTGGCACAAAGATATCTGGCAGACCAGACTCGCTTATGCCAGTGACTGTCACGCCGACAGAATCATGCGCTGCGCGACTGGGCCAGCAAATAGAGAACCAGACCGGCGACGGTGAGGGCGATGCCGCTCCAGCCCAGGAGGCCGGGCAGGAGCCCGCCCAGGAGCAGCACTTCACCGCCCAGGGAAAAGACGACCTCCAGGGATTGGGTGGCGTCGACGGCCGCGATCTCGTAGGCGTCCCGGGCCAGCTGCCGCGCAAAGAGAAAGAGGCCGGTCGCGATCATGCCCGAAAAGAGCGCAACCAGGGCCGTGTTGACCAGTTGGGACGGGGCCGGAGCCGGCGGGCGGGTGATGAATATCCAGAAGAGCCACCACGGAAATGTGCCCAGGCTGAGCAGGAGCACCCGCACCAGCGTGTTGTCCAGGACCGGCGCGTCGATGTGGGGGATGAGGCTCCGCCGCGCGCCGTGCTTGGCTTCCCAGACCATCTGGTTGCCCACGGGATAGGCGATCGCAGCCGCCAGGACGGGCAACGCCCCCAGCAGCACCTCCCGTCCCGTGGCCGACGTGGCGTGCTCCAGGTTGACCAGAACGATACCGGCGAAGATGAGCAGGGTGAAGAGAACGCCCCGCAGGGGCACCGGCCGGCCGAAGGCCCGCAGCACCAGGGGCGTCATGAGGATGGTCGTTTGCCAGGCGGTGGCCGTCACCCAGCCGGCCGCGTATTGGGCGCTGACGGTGATGCCGGCATAGAAGATGCCAAAGCCGATCGTCCCGGTCAGGAGCCAGAAGCGCCAGTAGCGCCGCCCCAGGGCAAGGCCCGCCCGCAAGGCGGTTGCTTGCCCGCTGACCAGCAGGGTTCCCACAATCAGCAGCACCAAAAAGCCATAGCGCAGACTGGCCGACCAGACCCAGTGCCCGCCCTCCAGGCTCATGGCCCGGTTGAGGATGAAGGTGCTGCTGAAGAAGAGCGCGGCAACAGCGCCGAGGGAAAGTAGTTTGAGCATGTTTGGGTGGCAGGTGGTGATTGAACAGCGTGATGCAAAGATTGAAGAGTGAAGATTGGGTTACCCGACTCTCATCATTGATGCCGCTCACATGAGATCCCGGACCCTCCGCTTCCCGCTCTTCATTCTTCAATCTTCGGCCGATACCGCTCCCGAATGTTTGGCGTCAGATACTCTTGAAAGGCCCGCTCCAGATCGTACTGGGGTGACCACTGCCAATCCATGCGCGCGGCGGAGTCGTCGGTGTCAGCCGGCCAGGAGTCGACGATGGCCTGGCGCTTGAGATCGGGCGCAAAGGTAATGCGCGCATCGGGAAACGCATCCCGGACATGGTCGGCGAACTGCCCGGCTGACAGGCTGAAGCTGGTGACGTTGTAAACCAGGCGGCTCAAGGCTTCCCGGGGCGCGGCAGCCAAGGCCAGCAGGGCATCCACGGCGTCGGGCATGGTCATGAAGGGAATGCGCGTGTCCTCGCGCACGAAGCAGGCGTAGGGCTCCCCCCGGGCGGCCGCGTGGAGCATCTCGGGTCCGAAATCGCTGGTGCCGCCCGAAGGCATGGTCACGGCGCTGACGAGGCCCGGAAAGCGCAGGCCGCGAAAATCGATGGACGTGGGCTGGGTGGCCGCGAGCTGACGATAGTGGCGGCTGTAGTAATTGCCCAGCATCTCACAGTAGAGCTTGTTGCAGCCGTACATGGTCCGGGGCTGATTCCACTCGAATTCCCGGACCCGCTGGTAGATGCGCTTGCTCTCCAGATCGGGCATGCCGTAGACCGCGATCGAGCTGGGAAAGATAAACTGGATCGACTGGCCCCGCCACTGGGACTGTTCGGAGGCCAGCTGCAGCAGCGTCAGGGTGCCTTCCACGTTGACGCGATGGGCCAATTCGGGCGTAATTTCGGCCCGAGTCGACAGCAGGGCAGCCAGGTGGAAGATGGCGTCGATTTCATACTCGCTGACGATACGCGTTAACTCCGTCGCATTGAGCAGATCGCCCGTGATGTGATGGGCCACCAGGGGCCGCACATCCTCCGGCAGCTCGTGCAGATCAAAGGTCAGCAGCCGGTTGTTCCCATCCGCGGCCAGCCGTCGGATCAAGGCATACCCGATCTCGCCGCTGGCCCCTGTGATAAAGATGACTCGTTTGCGCATGATGATTCCTAAATGACCCCCAATTCCCGCCCGACCTCGTCAAAGACGGCCAGCGCTTGCTCCAAATCCTGGTTGCTGTGGGCGGCGGAGTTCATGACGCGGATGCGGGCCTTGCCCATGGGAACGGTAGGATAGGCGATGGCCATGGCGAAAACGCCTTTGTCGAAGAGAAGGCGGCTGAAGCGCTGGGCCAGGCCGGCGTCGCCCAGCATGACCGGCACGATGGGGGTCTCGCTGTGGCCCGTGTCGAAGCCCAGGGCCTCCATGCCGCCGCGGAAGACCCGGGCATTCGCCCAGAGACGATCCACCAGTTCGGTCGACGATTGGAGGATGTCCACGGCCGCACTGCACGCGGCCACGTCGGGCGCGGTCATGGCGCTGGAAAAGAGGAAGGGACGGCCCCGCTGGCGCAGCCACTCGACGATCGTGCGATCGCCCGCTACCAGTCCGCCCACCACGCCGAAGGCCTTGCTCAGCGTGCCGACCTCGATCTGCACCCGGCCATGCAGCCCGAAATGATCCACAATGCCCCGCCCTCCTTCGCCCAGGACGCCCTCCCCGTGCGCGTCATCCACCATGAGCAAGATGTCGTGGGCCTCGGCCAGTTCACAGAGTTTATCCAGGGGCGCAAGGTCGCCGTCCATGCTGAAGACGCCATCGGTTACGATGAGACGCCGGCCGTATTCGTGGGTCTCGTCGATCTTGCGCCGCAGATCGTCCACGTCGCCATGGGCATAGCGCACGGTCGTGGCCCGACTCAGGCGGCAGGCGTCGATGATGGAGGCATGGTTGAGTTCATCCGAGAAAATGACGTCGCCCTTGCCCATGAGCGCGGGAATGGTAGCCAGGTTTGCGGTAAAGCCGCTCTGGAACGTAATGCAGGCCTCGGCCCGCTTGAACGCGGCCAGCTTGCGCTCTAACTCCACGTGGAGGTCCATGGTGCCGGCAATGGTCCGCACCGCGCCGGGGCCAACGCCATACGCATCGATGGCCCGCTTGGCTGCGTCCCGGATGCGGGGATCGTTGGCCAGGCCGAGATAGTTGTTGGCGCAGAAGTTAAGCATGGGCCGCCCGTCAATGGTTACCCAGGCGCCCATGGGCGATTCGATGGTGCGGAT
>CAYZLP010000255.1:0-1607 GCA_964478635.1 uncultured Caldilineaceae bacterium | reverse complement strand
CGGTGAAGCTAGCCCTTTTGGCTGCTTGCGGGTACAATAAGGCCCGATGTAGACGCTCGCTTCAGTTGGGTAACTTCGCGCTCGTCAGGATCTGCATTCCATGCCGGCATTGCTTGCGGTTGACCTGGGTCTCCGGACCGGTTTGGCACTCTATGGGGCCGACGGACGTCTGCGGTGGTATCGCTCCCAGAATTTCGGCGCACGCAGCCGGCTCAAGCGCGGCGTCTACACATTGCTCAACGAACTCCCCGAAGTCGAATGGTTGATCCTGGAGGGCGGCAGCCTGGCCGGACCGTGGCAGCGTGAAGCCGAGCAGCGCAGGCTGGCCGTGCGTCAGATTGACGCGGCAACCTGGCGAACGCAGCTGCTCCTCCCCCGGGAAAGGCGAGACGGCGCCACGGCCAAGCGCACGGCCGACGAATTGGCCCGGCGCATTATCAACTGGTCCGGCGCAGCCCGGCCCACGTCCCTCCGTCATGACGCGGCCGAAGCGATTCTCATTGGTCTCTGGGGCGTGCTGGCCATCGGCTGGCTGGACGAATTGCCGCTTGCACTGCGGCGCTAGGGTGTGGCCTCACCCTGCTTGAGCGCGAAAGGCGCCCAAGCTGTCCCTCTCCACCGGGTGGAGAGGGACGCGAAGCCTCCGTCTAGGAGGCGAAGCAGGGAGAGGCCCACAAGAACGGAAATCACTGATGACAAAACCTGAATCGTTTCAATCCACGAGTGGCGACAAGACGTTTGTCGACGGCAGCCGCCAGACCGTCCAGCGGGATGCGGACGGCCTGATTCCCACCGATGGACCCAAAGAATACGCGGTGCTCGTCGGCGTGGAGCTGGCCAATGAGCCGGGCCTGCTGCCCCTGGAGGATTCGCTGACGGAGTTGGCGCTCCTGGCCGACACGGCGGGCCTCGACGTGGTCGGCCGACTGACCCAGCGACTGGAAACGCCCAACCCGGCGACTCTCATCGGCAAGGGCAAGCTGGAAGAGTTGCAAATGGCCGTAACCGAAAGCGGCGCCAACGTGGTCGTCTTCGACGAAGAGCTGTCTCCGCGTCAGCAGCGCGAAATCGAAAAGGCCCTGGGCGAGGAGGTGAAGCTCATCGACCGGACGGCCCTGATCCTCGACATCTTCGCGCGCCATGCCCGGACCCGAGAAGGTGCGGTCCAGGTGGAACTGGCCCAGTACGAATATCGCCTTCCCCGCCTCACTCGGGCGTGGACGCATCTGGCCCGCCAGGCCGGTGGCCGTGCGGGCGGCGCCAGCGGCGGCGTTGGCGTGCGCGGTCCCGGTGAAACCCAGCTCGAAGTCGATCGCAGGGAGATCAGCCGGCGCATCGCTTTTCTCAAGCGCCAGTTGGAGGACATCCGCAAGCACCGGGACCAGTACCGGCGCAAGCGCCGCCGGGCAGCCATGTCGGTGGTGGCCCTGGTTGGCTACACGAATGCCGGCAAGAGTACGCTGCTCAATGCGCTGACCGACGCCCACGTCCTGGCCGCGGACCAACTCTTTGCCACCCTGGACCCCACGACCCGGCGGGTGGAACTGCCCAGCGGCAACCAGGCGCTCTTCACGGATACGGTGGGCTTCATTCAGAAGCTGCCGACC
>CAYZLP010000254.1:0-7039 GCA_964478635.1 uncultured Caldilineaceae bacterium | reverse complement strand
CATACGCTCACCGATCAGCAGGTTGTACTTCTGGCGGGCGTAGTTGATGATATCTTCATTCATCTCATCGCCGGCCACACGAATCGAGCGTGACACGACAATACCGCCCAGCGAAATGACGGCTACTTCGGTGGTGCCGCCGCCGATGTCGACAATCATGGAACCCACCGACTCGGTGACCGGCAAGCCGGCGCCGATGGCGGCAGCCATGGGCTCTTCGACCAGGCCGGCCTCCCGCGCGCCGGCACTGATGGCGGCATCGCGTACGGCGCGCTTTTCCACTTCGGTCACGCCCGACGGAATCCCGATCACGACCCGGGGGCGGGCAGCGCCAAAGGGTCGGTTGCCGTGCACCTTGCCGATGAAATGATGGATCATCTGTTCCGTTACGTCAAAATCGGAAATGACGCCGTCCTGCAGCGGGCGAATAGCCACGATGTGGGCCGGCGTGCGCCCCACCATCTCCTTGGCTTCGCTCCCGATGGCCTTCACGGCATTGCGCCGGCGCGAGGATGTGTCGATGGCCACAACCGAAGGCTCATTGATCACAATGCCCCGATTTTTGACATGGACCAGCGTATTCGCCGTGCCCAAGTCGATACCGATATCGAGAGAAAACAGCCCAAGCAGCCAGTCAAATGGATTATTCACGTTCGAAAATACACTCCACTCGACTGAGACGCTTGCCGGGCAATTCGTGTTGACTCATTTGGTCCAAGCTCTGGGCGTCGATGGAAATTTGCTCAATAATTTGAATGTTCACTGCGCGGACCCCGGTCGTCTATCAAGGCGCGGGAGCGCAAGATTATCGCCTGATATTATGGTTAGCCTTGCTACAGGCAAATTACACCGCATTATACCATACGCGCAAATCCGCAGAAAAGAGCCCGGCCTTCGATCCAGCAATTCGCGCTTTGCCGTCACTGGGCCGCGGAAGAAACCGGATACGGCGGACTTGTCGTGAGCTTGTCGAACGACTTGTCGTGAGCTTGTCGAACGATCGGACCGATTGACCGCAAAAATCCGCCGAGATCCGTCGTAACCTGCTAAATCCGCGGTCAATTTGAATTCAGAATCGGAATTGCCGCCCCCGATCGGAGGCATCCAACCTGCAGTTGCACCGCTGTTCGAACCGGCAACGGGACCGTCCTGTCCGCGCCTTCCTGTGGTATAATCCACGCGTGAATATGCATCAACGGCCGTCGTCCCGCGCGACCGCGACCGAACTTCTCATCGCTCAAATTGGCCACAATCTCGAACGGCGCTGCGCCCTCGCGCGCGGTACGCCGGCAGAGCCGCAGCCCCTGGTCCTCGGCGTCAGCGGCGGCGCCGATAGCATGGCGTTGCTCATGGCCCTGGTCGCTATCGCCGGGCCGGGTTATGCGCTGCACGTCGCCCACTTTGACCACGGACTCCGGCCCGATTCGAGCGAAGACGCAGCGTTCGTGGCCGCCATGGCCAAACGTCTGGCCCTGCCCTTTCACCTCGCCCGTGCCGAAGCGGGGACATTGGCAGCAGCCGGCGGCAGTCTTGAGGCCCAGGCGCGCCAGGCCCGCTACGCCTTCTTGATCCAGACTGCCCTGAACGTTACGTCCCAGGATAGAGTTCCCGTGATTCTTACCGCCCATCACGCAGGCGACCAGGCAGAAACCGTGCTGCTACACCTGGTCCGGGGCAGCGGTACGGCCGGCCTGGGCGGCATGGCGTGGACGATCCGGCTCGACCCGGAAGCGTTTGATGCCGGTCCGAATCTGCGGCCGGAGATTAACCGGCCGGTTGTCCTGGCGAGGCCGCTGCTCGATGTAGCGCCGGAACGTCTGCGCGCGGCCCTGCGCGAGGCCGGCGCGCCCTGGCGTGACGACCCGACCAACACCGACACCGCGCGGACGCGCAATCAACTGCGCCACATCATCCTCCCGGCGCTCGGCGCACTCAACCCGCAGATTGTCCCGACCCTGGGACGGACGGCCGAGATCGTGCGCGACGACGCAGCCCGCCTGGCCGATCTGGACGCTGCCTTGCTGAACGATCTCCAGTTGGATCATGCTCCGGCCAATCGGCTCGTGCTGGACATGACTGCGCTCTTGACCAAGAACCGCAGCGCGCAGCGGGGTGTCCTGCGCCATGCCTTGAAGTTGCTGTCCGGATCGGTGCAGGACGTCGGCTTCGAATTGGTGGAAGGATTGCTGGCGGCCGTGGCGGCGCATCCCCACGCCGGCGGCCCCCACCCGCTTCACGGCGATCTGGCCTGGAGCGTCGCCAACGCGGCAAGCATCATTCCATGGGATCCAGGTGACGGCGTCACCCCGCAAGCTCATGCGCGGCCGGGCGAGCGCCTGGCTTTGAGCATCCATCGGCGGGATGTGGAGCCCTTTGCCCGGCGCGCGCCCCGGCTCTCGCCCCTGGATCCTCCCCGGCCGGTGACCGGAGACGCGCCGATCCGGCTTGACGCCTGGGTCCTGCAGGCGCGCTGCTATGCCCGGCGCGCGTTGCCGGCCGATTGGCGCACGGGCGGGCGGCCCTGGCAGGCCTTTCTCGATGCAGCCTCCGTCGGACGGCCCCACCTCGTGGCGCTGGGCGCGATGCCGGAGCTGGGCTTTGCGCCCCTGGGCATGGGCGGCAAAGAGAAGCGCATCGGGGACTTGATGACCGATGAAAAGGTGCCCGTGTCGCAGCGCGCGGGCTGGCCGATCATTGTCGACCTTGCCGGCCAGCGCGTGATCTGGGTTTGCGGAGTGCGTCCGGGCCACTGGGCCCGCATCACCGAGAAGACCACGGACGTGCTCGAACTGATTTGGGAAAGAACCGCCGGCTACGGCAACGCAGGCGGCGAACAGGAGAGATAGCTTATGGGAGCAAACGTCAAACCCCTTACCCACTGGATCATCTATCGCGGCTATCGCGTCCGCTTTCGGGAACGGTCGGCCGAACGGGTGACGGGCACCCTTACCACGCCGCACGGGCCCGTGGATTTCGTCTATGCGCCCGCAACCATGACTGTCACCCTGCCCGCCGAGCGAATCCGGATCAACGAGCACGGCTGGGAACTGGAAAAGGAAACCATCACGCCGTGAATGCCAAGCAGCCCTCGTCCACACCGGCCGTGATACGCCTCAAACCGGGGCGCGAGAAGCCGGTCCGCCAGGGTCATCCCTGGATATTTAGCGGAGCCATCGCCCAGCTGCCTCCTGCTGTTGCCGTACCCGACGGGGAAATCGTCAACGTAGCCGACAGCAAAGGCCGAATGCTGGCACGGGGCTATCTCAACCGCAAGAGCCAGATTCAGGTCCGCATTCTCACCTGGGATCCCGAAGAGGCCGTCGACGAAGATTTCTGGCGCAGGCGACTGGTGGCTGCAGTGGCGCGCCGGGCCGCGCTGGAGGCCGATGCTTCCACCACGGCCTATCGCCTGGTCAACGCAGAGAATGACTATCTGCCCGGTCTGACGGTGGACCGGCTGAACGATACGTTGATCCTCCAAGCGGGGACACTCGCCATCGACAGTCGCAAAGCCATGCTGGCCGGACTGTTGCTGGAGCTGACCGGCGCCCACGGCGTCATCGAGCGGAGCGACATGAGCCAGCGAGCCCTGGAAGGGCTGCCGGAACAGCGGGGCGTGCTGGCCGGCGAGGCGCCGCCGCCCCGCATGGAAATTCTTGAGGCCGGTCGGCGCTTTCTGGTCGATCCACTCGGCGGACAGAAGACCGGTTTCTATGCCGATCAGCGGGAAAATCGGGCCCGGGTGGCGGCCTATGCCGGCGGGAAGCGGATGCTCAATGCCTTTGCCTACACCGGCGGATTCGGCGTCTACGGTCTGACCGGGGGCGCGGAACACGTGACCAATCTGGATTCTTCGCCCGATGCCCTGGCGCTATGCGAAGAAAACCTGGCACGAAACGGCTTCGATCTCGCCACACAGAGCACCCAGGTGACCGGCGACGCCTTCACCATCCTACGCAGTTGGCGGGAAGCGGGCGGTCCCCGCTTCGATCTCATCGTGCTCGACCCGCCCAAATTTGCCACGTCGAAACGAAATGTAGAGCGTGCCCTGCGCGGTTACAAGGACATCAACCTCCTGGCCATGCAGCTGCTGACGCCCGACGGCATCCTGGCGACCTTCAGCTGCAGCGGCTTGGTCGACGCCGACCTCTTCCAGAAAGTCGTCTTCAGCGCAGCGGTGGATGCCGGGCGGCCCGCCCAGATATTGGCGTGGCTACGTCAAAGCGGCGACCATCCGGTAGCCATTACCTTTCCGGAAGGCCAATACTTGAAGGGCCTAATCTGTCGCGTCCTATGATCCGGCCATGAGCGAACGCTTCGAACCCTTTCTTTATCAGTTGCGCCAGGACTTGGAGGGTCCCTTGCCCGGCAAGGAAGCCCAGTATCGCATGGCGCCCAGACCCCGCCCCGGCGGAGAGTTTCGCGACCGTCCCGCCGCAGACGCCCGGCGCGGCGGCGTCCTCATGCTCTTCTATCCGTGGCACGACGAGGTCCATCTGCCCTTGATTCTGCGCCCCAAGTACGGGGGCGTCCACAGCGGTCAGGTCGGACTGCCCGGCGGCGGGCAAGAGGTGATCGACGCCGATCTCACAGCGACGGCTTTGCGTGAAGCCTATGAAGAGGTTGGCGTCCGCCAGGAAAGCGTCACGGTGCTGGGCTGGCTGAGCGAGCTCTTCGTGTCGGCCAGCAATTATCTGGTGCAACCGGTGGTCGGGTGGGCCGACTTTCGCCCCCGGTTTCACCTGGATCCCTATGAAGTGGCTGCGTTGATCGAGGCGCCCCTGGTCGATTTTCTCAAAGCGGAGAACCGCCACGAAGAAGAATGGCGCTTGCGCAACCGCGACATCATGGTGCCCTATTACCAGATAGAAGGCCAGATCATCTGGGGCGCAACGGCCATGATGTTGAGCGAAATGCTGGCACTCCCGGCAGTCCGGCAATTGACTTGGCCAGACGGAGACCAAGCGGCATAGCCGGCCGGATGCCCACACAATTTCCCCACGCCGGATTTGGGCTTCAGCGGCGCAGCATGATACGATCCGTCCCTATGAGTGTGAACGAAACGCACCCGCACGTGCTCGATGCGACGATCTCCGCGGTAGGCGATGCGGAGCTGGAGGAACCTCGCCTACATCTGGGCTGGCGGATCCTGATAACGCTTCTGCTCCTGCTGCTGGTCGGCCTGTTGGGTCTGCTGGCCAGACCGGCAATGGCCGCCCCCGGCGCGCAAAGCAGCGGCGATCCCCTGGTTCTGGCCTCCTACTACACTTGGTTTGACGAAAACACCTGGACCTACGACAAGTTGAGCGATCTGCCCGCCGAGCTCTACGTGAGCCGCGACCGGGCCGTTATGGCGCGCCATATCGAGCAGGCCCGCCAGGCCGGCATTGATGCCTTTGTCGTCGCCTGGTACGGCCCCAACGGCGAATTCAACCAGACCGAGCCCAATCTGCGTGCCTTGTTGGACGAGGCAGGGGCGCGCAATTTCAAGATCGCGATTCTCTTCGAAACGGATTCGCCTTTCTTTGGCGGGGTTGGTGACGTGGTCGGCGCATTACAGCACGCCAATAATGTTCACGTCAATCACCCCGCCTATCTGCGTGTCGACGGGCGCCCCGTTTTTTTCTTCTGGCGGCCGACCGTTTACGGCGTTGAGACGTGGCGCAACATTCGCAGCCAGGCCGATCCCGGGTACAGTAATATCTGGATTTCGGAAGGCGTCGACACGACTTACTTGAACGTCTTTGACGGCCACCATCTCTACAGCAACACGTGGAATCCGCCGGCCGACCTGGGCAATACCAATAATAAGTTCGCCAATTTGGTGGCCCAGATGCGCCAACAGACCGGCGCCTATAAATACTGGGTCGCAACGGTCATGCCCGGCTACAATGACGTCCGCATCCGGCCGGGCGGCGGCTTTGCCAAGGACCGGGAAGGGGGCAATTATTTCGTCCGCTCCTGGCAGGCGGCCATGGCCAGCAATCCGGACTGGATCATCATCACCAGCTTCAACGAATGGCCAGAAGGCTCGTACATCGAGCCGAGCGCTGCCTTTGGCCGCCAATATCTGGATCTGAGCGCTGCATGGAGCGGGCAATTCAAGGCCGGAGGCGGCGCCGCCGTCGACCCGGCGTTGGTGTCTGCGGCAGTTGCACCAGCGCCACAGCCGACCGCGACGCCGCGCCCGGAACCGACCGTACCAACCGCTTTTGTGGAAGTGGCCCTGCTCAACCTGCGGGCCGGACCGGGTACCGACTTCCCGCTAGTCGGTCAGGTTGCGGCTGGCGAAGCGCTGCCCGTCACGGCCCGCCATGCAGAAGATCCGGAATGGTGGCAGGTGGCAGCCGGCGACGAAACCGCATGGGTCTTCGGTCCTCTGGTCGAACTAGCCGGACCGATTGAAGAGGTCGCCACAGCCAGCTACGATCAGGCTGTGACACAGGCCACGGCCGATGTCGAGACCGTTGGCGCGGGCGGAACGATGGGTGTCATCACTCCTCTGGCCGATCCGACCCAGAATCGCCTGCAGCCCCATCTTTCCCCGCGCCCATAGGGCATGTCGGCAGCAGGTATCTGTACAGCTTGGCCAAAATAGAACGCGGATTGGGCGGACTTCGGCGTGAGACTTCGGCGTGAGCTCAGTCGAACGCTCAGTCGAACGATTTAGCGAATCTACGCGGGTTTTCATCCAGATCGATCAGCGGGAATCCGCCAAATCCGCGTTCTATCCGACCGATGGCTGAATGGTTACGACGACAGCATGCTTTGCGCTTTGGGCGCAGTCGAGCCTGCCCGACTTGTCAACGGGCCGGGAACCCTTTATTCTGTACAGCGCAAACCTCGCCAACCGACCTGAGGAGACAGGCCATGCGGAATATATCGGGCTCACTCCACGAAGACATCGACCATGTCTTGATCGATGAAACCACGCTCCAGGCGCGCATCGCCGACATCGGCCGAGAAATCAGCGAATATTATGCGGGCCAGGATCTGCTGCTCATTTCCGTGCTCAAGGGCAGCATCATGTTCATGGCCG